>CAZXZF010000015.1:0-23669 GCA_964645095.1 uncultured Desulfocurvus sp.
GCGAGTGCGCCAGGCAGGCGCCCTTGTCCAGCAGGGAGTGCAGGCGCAGGTTCGGGGCGAACAGGAAGCGCTCCTTCAGCGCCCGGCCATCGGGTTGGGCGAGCCAGCGGCCCACGGGCGCGCCAAAGCCCTGCTTGGCCCGGCGCTCCCGCACGGCCTGGGGCCAGGCCTGGGCCATGGCCCTGCGCAGCAGGAGCTTGCCTTGGCTGCCGTCGGTCTTGAGGCTCCAGGGCAGGGCGATGCAGAATTCCGCAAGGTCGCGGTCCAGAAAGGGGCAGCGCACTTCCAGGCCGTGGGCCATGGCCGCGCGGTCCACCTTGGTCAGGATGTCGGCGCAGAGGTATTCCCCCACATCGTCGCGCAGCACGCCATCCAAGCCATTGGCCAAGCCATCGGCTAGGCCGTTGCCCGGCCCGTTGCCCGTAGACGGGAAGATGTCCCTATCCACCGGGGCAAGGCCCAGCCCGGACAACTCGGCGGGGCTGAAGACGTGGGCCATGGACCGGGCCGCCGCGACAGCGGTGTATTGCTTGCGGGCCAGAAGGCCGCCGCTCACGGCTGCTGTCCAGGCCGGGGGCACCGTTGCTCCCACGGCCATGGCCAAACGCCGGGCCAGCCGCAGCAGGAGCAGCCCGGGGCCGGACCCCTGGCGCTCCCTGGCGCGGAGCATGGCCAGGATGGGGGCATAGCGGGCTGTGTAGCCCCCCAGCATCTCGTCGCCGCCATCGCCGCCCAGGACCACCGCCGTGTGCTGCCTGGCCTGGCGGCACAGCAGCCAGGTGGGGATGCAGGAGGAATCGGCAAAGGGTTCGTCGTACACTCCGGCCATGGCCGGCACGAGGACGCCCAGGTCCGCCATGTCCTCGTGCAGTTCGTGGTGGTCCGTGGAATAGAGGGCGGCTGTGGCGCGGGCAAGGGGCAGTTCGCTCTGGTCGCCCCCGAAGCCGAAGGAAAAGGTGGCCAGGCCAGGATGCAGCGGCGCGGCCTCGGCGACGATGCTCGTGGAGTCCAGGCCGCCGCTCAGGAACACCCCCACGGGAACGTCTGCCACGAGCTGCCGGGCCACGGCTTTTTGGAACAGCCCGCGGAATTCTTCGGCCGCTTCGCCCAGGTCCATGCGCTGGTGCGGGGCAGGCAGGTCCCAGTACCGCCCGATGCGGACCTTGCTGTCCTCATAGACCAGGCAATGCCCCGGGGCCAGCACCTGAATCTGGGACAGGATGCTGCGGCGGGCGGGCGTCACGCCGTGCAGCAGATAGTGCCTCAGGGCCGTGGCATCGAGATCCTGCCCCACCAGCCCCGAGGCCAGCAAGGCCTTGATCTCTGAGGCGAAAAGCAGTGTCCCGTCCGGGCGCAGGGCATAGTAGAACGGCTTTTCGCCAAAGCGGTCGCGGGCGCAGACCAGGCGCTGGCGGCCTTCGTCCCAGAGGGCGAAGGCGAACATGCCCGGCAGGTGCCGGGCCAGTTCCAGCCCGTGGCGCTCGTACAGGGCCAGGATGATCTCCGTGTCGGAGGTGGTGGCAAAGGGGCGCTCCGGGAAGCTGGCGCGCAGCTCGCGGTAGCCATAGATCTCGCCGTTGAAGGTGACCGCGCAGGGGCTTTGGCTGGATTGCATGGGCTGGGCGCCGGTGGCGAGATCGATGATGCTGAGGCGGGTGTGGCCGAGCAGGCAGCCGGGGAAGCCGAGGCGGCCTTCGCCGTCCGGCCCGCGATGGCGCAGGGCCTGGACCATGCGCTCCAGGCATTGGCCGTGACGAACGGCCTGCGGTGCGACAATGCCCGCAATGCCGCACACCCGGCTAGCCCTTTTTCCCGCACATGGCTGTGGGCCCCCAGGGCGTTGTCCTGACCTGCATGCACCCGGCTTCGCGGAACCAGCCGCGCAGCTCTTCCGGGGTGTGGGTGGTGGCATGCTCCGGGGTTATGGCGTCGAAGATGTCCAGCACGCGCCAGCGGCCATCAGGCAGGTTGACCATGGGCAACAGCTGGCGTCGCAGCAAGGTCACCAGCCGGGCCACCAGGGGGATGCGCCCGGGCAGGGCCAGCAGCCAGTGCAGGGGATAGGCCGCGAAATAGGAGTAGGCCAGGGCAGGGCCCACGCCCAGGCGTTCTTTGAGCTTGCGGTGCAGGCGGCGCATGCGGGCCACGGCGGGCGAGTCGTAGAGGTCCGAGCCGCGGTTGTAGACGCAGCAGCAGACGTCTCCGCCCGGGCGCACTGCCTGGGCCAGGGCAGCCAGACCGCGCCAGGGCGCGGGGCTGTGGTGCAGGACGCCGATGCTGTAGCCCAGGTCGAAGCTCTCCGGCGCCAGGGGCGGGTTCAGGGCGTCGGCCTGGAGGATGAGCACGTCCGGGTCGTTGGGAAAATTGGCCCGGGCGGATTCCACGGCCGCGCTCATGTCCAGCCCGACGACCCGTGCGCCGGAGCTGCGGCAGATGTCGATGAAGCGGCCTGGCCCGCAGCCGAGGTCGAGCACCAGGGCCCCGTCAAGCTTCGCCTTGTCCCAGAGCGTGACCTGTTCGAACATGCGGCGGGTGTGCCCCTGCATGGGGCGGCCCTGGTTCTGGTCCTCGAACTGCACCCTGGCCCAGCGTTGCCACTCGTAGCCGAAGCTGCCGGCGTAGCACTCGTCCGGGACAAAGCGGGGTATGCCGCGCAGGATGGGGTAGGCGGCGCCGTCGGGCGCAACCAGCCGCCCGGTCAGCACGCGGCCGTCCGGGGCCTGGTCGGACGCCTCAAGGCGCAGGGCCTGGCCGGTGCGCGGACAGCGCAGCAGAGGGAGGAACGACGGATGCATGTGCGTCTCCCTACACGGTTTCCCAGCCGCTGGGAATGATGTCGCGGGTGCAGTGGCGGGTGTCGCTGAACCAGCGTTCAGGAGCCAGCACCAGCTTGTCCGGGTGGGGGTTGAGCCAGGCCGCCCACCAGCTGAAGCTGCTGTTGGCGAGGATGTTGTGGCGGCACAGGCTCATGAGCATGAGGTCATCGGCGTCGCTGGCCCCCTGCCTGGGGCGCACCCAGATGGTGGGATAGGGCGGGCGGATGTTGGCCTCGGCCCAGTCCGGGTCGTCGCTGAAAACGAAGCAGGTGGGCTGGCGCAGCCTGGGCCCCAGGCGTTCCACGCAGCGTGCGTAATGCCCCGGGGTGAGGACCCCGTGGGTGGCGTTGACGGCCGGGTTGTCCACGTAGTCCGTGCGGCGCACGTGGATGCTCACGGCCTCGGTCTGCCGGATGGTTTCGGCGAGGCGCTCGGACTCTGGCGCCAGGGGCCCGGCAAGGCGGAATTCCTCTCGCAGCAGTGGCGCGATGTGCGCGAAATAGCGCTCGCTTTGGAAAAATCCGGCCAGGTATGCATGGCCGGGAAGCTTGGCGACGCCGGGATCGTACTGCACGGCAACGGCCTGGTGCAGCACCGGAAGGCCCATGAGCCTGAGGAGCGCGCGCCCTCCAGGCAGGGGGCCGAGCCGGCGGGCGGCGAGGTTGCCCAGGCGCGATTGCAGGGGGGCCAGCTCCTGCGGCAGGGCCGGGCGGGCGGCGATGCGCAGGCAGTCCAGGGCATACTCGCGCAGGGGGTCGTCTTTGAGGGCCGTGAGGTCGAGCGCCAACTCAACCCCATGGGCCAAGGCCAGGGCACGCCCAGCGGCGTACTGGAACATCTGGTTGCCCAGGCCCCCTTGGAGCTGGATGAAGATCATGCGTGGATCCAGCCTGTCCCGTCGGCCCGCCGGGTGTTCGTGTTTACCGGGCACATGGATTGTCCGCTCCGTCTGTGATGGTGGGCAGCGCCTGCCGCAGTTTGGCGAGGATCTCCCGTGTGTGCATCACCGCACCACTGTTGTTCAGGTGGTACTCCGTGTCGTAAAACATGGCCGCATCGTAGAGCGAAGACTCGTAGGAGCCAAGCATTACGATGCCGTGGTCGGTCCAGAACTTCCGGATGCGCTGAGCCGTGGCCAGTGCCTTTGGGGCCAGGCAATCCTTGCGCCGAAGCAGGGAAGGGTATGCGGCGACCACGGTGATCCTTCTGGCCGAGCACCACGCGAGAAACTGCTCCAGAATGACGAAGGAACGTGTGTGCGGGTCAAGGCCTTCAAGCAGTTGGCGGGCAACGGGCTTCCTGCTCAGGGCGGTGGTGTTGCCTGGGCTGAGGTTGGCGGCCTGGTTGTGTGTCTCATCACCCCAGGCGTTCAGGCTGCCCGTCAGGTCGCGCTCCGGGGGGGCGTGCGCGGCAAAGAGGCGCAGCCGGACTCCCGTCAAGATCCGCTTGAAGCTCGCAGTGAGCAGGAAGTTGCAGCGCTCCAGCACGGACAGCTCGCGCAGATAGCCCGTGTCCCGGGACAGGATGTAGTCCACCAGCACCTCGTCGGCCTTGGAGCTGGTGTTGTACAGGGCATATTCCAGGGGCAGTATGACCACGTCTCCAGGCCGGGCGGTCTGCTCCACCGTGTGCAGGATGAAGCGCAGCCCCAGGCCGGCATGAACGGCCAGGTTCACTGCGGGCATCCCGGTCTGGCAGGCCAGAAGCTCGGCCTGGATGCCGTAGAGCGCGTTCGAGCCGGAGGCAATGACGATCTTGGGATGGGGCATGCCTTGAGCCCGTTGGCGTTTGTAGTAAAGCACCTGGTGGATCCACAGCGAGCTTTCGGTCGGCACTCCCATCTGTACGGTGATGAGCGCAGCCCAAAGAACGGCCGCAAACAGCGTCCCGCAAAGGGTGGTGACAAGCAGATTCCGTGGCGTCATGGTTGCCTAGAAGTTGAAGTAGAGAAATTCAGTGGCCTCAGCGGTCATGATGGCCTTGGTCACAGCAAAGGCCGCTATTCCGAAAAGAAAGGCCATGGCTGGCCGGCACGAGGCGGAATCAAGGCCTGTTTCCGCAATATCTCCGGAGCCGAACACTCGGGCGTACAGCATCTCCTTCTTGAGCGGGATGGCGCAAAGCAGCAGCGCAAGGAAGGCGACCTGATACCTGCCCCCGGGCAGGAGTGAACTGAGGTCCGCGAAGCGCACCCCGCTTCCGGCCATGAACCCGAAGAACGAGGCATAGCGTTGCGGGAGCACGCAACCGTTCAGCCCGATCATTGCCGAGAGCACCTCTCCCGCCTGTCCCAGGCTCGTGGCCCTGAACACAACCCAGAGGCAGACAACACAGATGAAGGTGGCCAGCCAAGCCAAGTGGCGGTGCAGGTGGATGCCAAGCTCACGCGTCCAGCGGTTCAGGGCCAGGAGCAGTCCGTGCCCTGCCCCCCACACGAAAAACGTCCAGCCCGCGCCATGCCAGATGCCCCCGATGAGCATGGTGAGCAAGAGGTTGCGATAGCGCATGGCCCGGCCCCGGCGATTTCCGCCGAGGGGTATATAAATGTATTCCTTAAGGAAGCCAGACAGGGTGATGTGCCACCTGCGCCAGAACTCGGTGATTGAGCGTGACTGGTAGGGGGCGTTGAAGTTGTCCGGGAGGCGGATGTTCAGCATCAATCCCAGGCCAAGGGCCATGTCTGTGTAGCCTGAAAAATCGTAGTAGAGTTGGAAGGTGTAGGCCAAGGCTCCGGCCCAGGCGTCCAGGAGCGTGAGCTCGGCGGAGTGCGTGAATGCGTTGCCGACCCAGGGCGCAAGGGTGTCGGCCACGGCGACCTTCTTGACGAGCCCGGTAAGCAACAGCACCAAGCCTGCGGTGAAGCGCTTCTGGGAGACAGCCAGGAAGGCCGGACTGCGGAATTGGTCGATGATGTGTTTGTGGTGCAGGATGGGGCCTGCGATGAGGTGCGGAAATATGGTGACAAAGGCAGCGTACTCTTCGATGGAGTTGCCGCGCGTCTTCTGGTGGTACGAATCCACCAGGAAGGCGATCTGAGTGAACGTGAAGAATGAGATGCCGAGGGGGAGGACGATCTCCAGATTGGGGAGGTTCCAGCCGAAGAGACTGCTGACGTTCTCCATAATGAAGTTCGTGTACTTGTAATAGGCCAGGAGGCCGACGTTGAAGCCGACGCCGAGGGCCAGGAATCCTTTGCCGGGGCGGACCTTGAGCCGTTCTCCCACCAGGTAGTTGCAGAGGATGGACCCAAGCAGCAGGGGCAGGTTGCGCAGGTTGAGATACGAATAGAAGACAAGCGAGGCTGCGACGATGACCCAGAGCATTTCGCGGGCCGACCCCCTGTGGCGGGCGAAGGCGAAAGCGAGAAGGGTAATCGGCAGAAATGCATACAGGAATTCTAGTGAATTGAAGAGCATGTGGCAGCCTACCGGGGCGGTGCCTGGGGCCGCAGGATGTGTTCCTTGAGCCAAGGCAGCACTATCTGGGCCGCCGTCTGATGCCCCAGAGGGCTCCAATGGCCGTCGTTGGCCAAGGAAAAGTAGGGTGGCGGCAGGGCATGGCTCCGGGCAAAGGCGCGCATTGGGGGGAGCAGGTTGCACACGGCCATGCCTTGGGACCGGGCGTAGGCCTCAAGGCGGGCGTTGGGATAGTCGGGGTCGAAGTCGGCCGGGGGGGGCGTGCCGGTTTCCTTCAGGATGCTTGCGCGCGCGTCCCCGTCGATCTGCACCGGGTCGGCCAGCAGGAGCAGCACAAACTGCGCTCCGTCGGCCTCGACCTCCGCACGCATTTGGGACAGGAAGTGCTCCGTGGTCTTCCATGCCTGCTCCCAGGCTGGGTCCATGGGCGGCCCGTACACTCCATAGTCGAGATAGTGCGCAGGCCATGGGCGCCCGAAAAGCTGAGGCGGAGGGGAGCCCGCCTGAGGGGCGGCTGTGACCGCCGTGGAGGGCCTGTCCGCGCGGGCTGCGGCCATGCGGCGCAAGACCGTTTCTTTGGCCTTCCAGAGGCTTTGGTAGAGCTGTGAGTGCTTCCCAAGCCAGACCCGCAGACCGTTGCGCTCCGGGGCGAGTTCGCGGCGGATATCGTAGCCGGACGCTGTGGGTTGGGCGAAGAAGCCGGACCGCTGGAAGCCGTAGCCCGTGGCCCGTTCAAGTTCCAGGGAGTTGTTGCGGATGTCGTTCATGGTCAGCAGGCCGAGGATCACGAGGTCAGGCTTGAACTGGCGGACCTTGTGGCGATAGATGAGCAGCTCCTGGACGGTGCCAACGGAGGAGATGCCGAAGTTCAGCACCTCCGCCCCGGGGGCCAATCCTTGCTCCAGCAGGTCGCTCAGCCGATTGCCCAGGCCCGCATGCACCCCATTCATGAAGCTGTCGCCCAATATGGCGATGCGCAGCGTTCCCGGCGCACGCGTGATGGTCCTGGGACGGTCGTACATGCCGAAGGCGTTGATATGCGGGCGGCTCTTGGCGGGGTCGGCCATCCATACGCCAACCTGTGGATCATCCACGTAGCAGAAAAAATCGGAATCGGCGTTTTGCCAGCCCGCGACCCTGAGCAGGCCCTCAAGCAGCAACGCGCAGACCCCCGCCGTAATGAGCAGGTAGGCTGCAAGAGCGGTGAATTTGCGCGGGCCTGCGTTCATTGAGGCGCTTCCTGGGGGGCTTAGGGCTTCTGAAACCAGAAGCAGCCGCAGCCGTAGTCCTGGGCGTCGGCCAGGGTGGTTGGAGCCGGGGAAATGAACCGGCGCACGCCATTCTCGTCGGTGATGAGGGCGAAATCAAGGAGCCGCAGCCCCTGGAATGCCGCAAGGATCTGGGGGGCGGTGTAAATCCGGTGGGCGTTGAACTGGATTTTCGCCGTGCCTCCCACCGGGACAACGAACAGCAGCGTGCCCCCAGGAGCCAGCACCCGCTTGAGCTCCGACATGGCCTTCTGGTCTCCCTCGGGGGCCAGGGGATCTCCGTAGCGGCCAAGCCCTACGTGCTCCACCACGTGCATGCAGGAGAGGGAGTCGATGCTGCCGTCGGCAAAGGGCAGGCGCAGCAGGTCGGCCTGGAGGCATTCCAGTCCGGCCAGCCCCAGGTCCAGGGCCTGGAAGTTGTACTGGCGAACGGGCACAAAGGCGGAAACCAGCGAGACGAAGCGCAGGCATGAGGAGATGTCGGTGTGCACAGCGGGCGCGTTTTGGGCAAGAATGCGCGCGGCCCATGCCGTATGGTAGAGGTAATGCTCGTCGAAGCGCGTGGGGCCGGCGTCGTCCAGGCAAAGGAGGCGGTCGGCGAAAGAGAGCTTGAAGCGGCCATCCTGTAGTCGGGCGAAGCGGACAAAGTCCGCCAGGAAGCGGATGCTTCTGGCGGCCCGGAGCAGCAGCTTGTATGCAGCGCGCACAGCCCCGCTCCGCTTGCAGATGCGTCGTAAGGTGCCCATGGGATTACTGGGACCCGCGCGACAGGGAGCGCACCGTGCGCGCCGCTGCGCGGAGCATGCCGACGGCTTTGCCCTGGAGCAGTATCCGCCGCCAGGCGGGAAAGCTGTAGGCGGTCTGCGCAGGGTCGTCCATGCTCCGCCAAAGCCAGCCGCCGTCATTTTTCAGGGCCGGGTCGTAGAAGATGCCGGTCCAGTGGTCCAGGTAGGTGCGCCAGTCCTCTTGTTGCCGCTGGTTGTTGCCGCTGCGCAGCGCAGTGTTGACGTGCATGAAATGCTCCGCGTACGATTCGGGGCAATCGACCGTTTCATAGCCAGCTTGCCACAGCTTCAGGCACAGGTCTCCATCCGCGTGGTAGAAGCTGTAGCGCGACTCTTCCACATAGCCCACCTCCGCCAGGGCCGCGCGCAGATAGAGGCCATGGTTGACGAACATCTTGTCCCCCAGGGTGAGGCCGACGCGGTAGTCCTTGTCCTCTGGCCAGTTGCGCCAGTAGAAGGCGCCAGCGCCAATTCTGCGGCCCTGCGAGGCCAGAGCCTCCAGATGCTCCACGCCTTTGCTCACTGCGCCGGGCAGCAGCAGGCAGTCGTCGCTGATCATGAGGACATAGCGCCCCTGGGCGCACTTGAACCCCAGGTTCATGAAATAGCCCCAGCTGCGACGCTTGACCGGCTTGCCCCGCCATTGCCCGCGGTTGTGCTGGACGATGGTGACGATGTCTTTCTGGCGCGCCAGCCAGGCCAGGCTGCCGTCAGTCGAGCCCCCGTCCACCACGATGATCTCGTGGGGCAGGTCGGCCAGGGCGTCGCGGGTGCTCTCCACAGCCGCCCGCAGAAAGGCCAGGCGGTTGTAGCTGCCGAGCACGGCGGAAACCTGGACGGTTGGGTGAGTCTCTTTGCTTGCAGCGTGCGTCATGTGCGGCCAACAAACCATTTATGATACCAGAGGTGCATGGAGGTGGGAAGGAAACCACCGCGATGGTAGAAACGAAGCGCTTTCACATTGCGTCCCTGTGTCACGACGTTGATTTTCTCAACACCCTTGTCCTCAAACCAAAGAAAGGCTTGGTTCAGCATATATGTCGCTGCCCACGTAAGTTGCATGCAGCTGTCGACACCCACTAGGCCGATGTTTCCAACACCATCATTGTCCACTCCGCAGGCGATAAAGCCTTTGGGCGCCCCGGCGTGAGCCAGGACAAGGACATCGCGATTTGGTTTGCGGTAATGATTGTCTACCCACCGCACATACATGGCGTCAACGCGATCCTTGGGGAACCGCGTGTCATGCCTGAACCTGGAATCCAGGAAGATGGATTTACTGTAGCTGTGTATGAAAGGGATGTCATCATCACAGGCTGGGCGCACAGTAAATGTCTCGTTCAGTTCTTCGTCAGCATAGAGCCCGGCGGTGAGTGTTGGCCCGCCCATGCTTTTCTCTAGCGCTACGCGTATGTCGAATAAATTAAAGCCAGACTTCTCTGCAAGCATCGTGCTTTCGGTATTGCAGGCGTTAGCCATAAAGTATAGACATTCTATTTTGTGTTCAAGACACCAGCTCAGAATCGCATCCATGCTGTCTTTATTGACAACAGTATCTGTTGTCGTCGCAATTCTGATACCAAAAAACTTTGTATCCCATTCGAGGAGCTTGCAATAACAGTCCATAGTCATTGATGTATCACACCATTTGTTGAAAGAGCTTGACGTATTCATTGGCCACAACATCATACGCATTCAGCCGCATCGCGTCTTCAGCCGCAGCATCCCGCCTGTGGGATGCGCCAGGGGTTGTCAGCAGTTGCCACATGCCCTGGGCCAGATCGTTGGCATCGCCAAGGGCGGCCCTGTATCCATTGACCATGGTCCGCACCAGGTCTGGAGCACCGCCCGTGTCAAAGGCCGCCACCGGGGTCCCGGAAAGCATCGCCTCGGGGATCATCATCGGGCCGGCGTCCTCAACAGAAGGGCAGATGAATACGTCGGCGGCCCGATAGGCCGTCGCCAAGGCCGCATCGTTAGGGATGAACCCGAGGGACTTGGCTCGAAATGGAAGCTGGCGCATCAATTCTTTGTTGTTGTTGCCCGCGACCAGTAAAAGCACGTCCTCTGCTTTCACTCCGCCAACGCTTGCAGCTATCTTCGCCTTGAGGACATCAAGCGCCTGGATCAGATGCCGCATGCCCTTGCGTGGATCTTGGAGATCAAATGAACCGAAGAACAGCACTTTCGCATCAGGCGGCAGACCAAGCCCCGCTCGGCTCTCCGTTCGATTCCCCGGATTAAAAATTCGCGTGTCCACGGGCAAGGCGATCCGTTTGACCGGAAATGCCCCGAACAGGGAACTCGCGCGGATTCGCTGATGCACCCAATCCGTAGGCGCAATAAAGGTTAGGGGCAGGCCTGACAGCCGTTGCTGCTTTCGCCTCCACACTACCCGAGACCAGTCCTGTTCGCCCGGGTATGCCAACTGGGGGCAGTTTCCGCAACTGCGTGTGTACCCTTTGCAATCAAAGGAGTAATGGCATCCGCCTGTCATCGGCTCCTGATCCAGGACCAGCCAGACGATGGGACAGGCAAAGCGGCGTTGCAATCGCAGAATGGACCGGGTGTCCAAAAAGTTTGTTATCCAATGCAGGCAGATGATGTCAGGCTGCGCCAACCGTCCAAGTTCCGCGCTTGAGCACCGTCCCAAATCGACATTGTACGTGTAGCCGTGGCGGACATCCGCTCGGCTTATGAGCCCAAGACGGCGCAGCAGCCTTTGCGCAAGCCCGGAAGTCTTGCCGCCGCTGGACAGAATTTGCACGGTCGCATCTTGACTCTGCTTGTCGAGCACAGCCATCTGGGAGTCTACCCCTTGTTCGCGCAAGCAGCTGTGCAGCCGGTAGGCAGCCTTTGCTGCTCCTCCCATGGAGTCGGAAGTGCTGAAGTGCAGTATCCTCAATGCAGTACCACTCTACCGTTTGATCCAGTATCTTCCATCTTGATCAAGATGGTGCATGAATTCAGTGAGGCCTTGCCCCTGTCGGTACTCGTCCACGGCTTTTCGGCAACCCTCGTAGGCTCCGTAGTCGTCGATGATCACGATCCCCCCCGCCACAACATGGGGGCACAAGTGCTCAAGGCATACTTTCGTCGAGGCATACCAGTCCCCATCAAGCCGGAGAATGGCGATGTCCCCGATCTGTGTTGCTGCCTGCGGGACGGTGTCTTGAAACCAACCCTCGTGGTAATGGAGCATGGAGCTTGGATAGCCAATGATCCCTTCAAGCAGCCTCTTGTTGTCCGCCAGGGTCCCCGTCCCGTTGGCGTAGGTTTCGTAGAACCCTTCAACGGCTCTGAGCCTCCCTGCAGAGCCTCCCCCGACCCTTGCGACCTCGCTCACCGCGCGGCTTCCGTCCACCGCCGCATCAGGCTCCGGGATGCCGACGAAGGAATCGAAGAGGTGCAGAGCTCTCGGGTTTTTCCCATAGCGGAGCGTGGCTTGGGCCATGATGCCAACTCCCCCTCCCTTCCAGGTGCCGCACTCGACGAACGCTCCCGCAAGCTGGGTGAGTTCACAGTGTGCGGCCTGCTGGAACAGGGTCACCAAGCGAGGGTACGGGACCATGGTATGCCCCGCGACCTGCGTGATTGCCTCGCGGGCCTCTACCTCCATGTCGTATCCGCGGATGGCTGGCAACGAAGGTGGATCCCCTGCGGCGGGGCCTCTCCAGCGCTGATACATATTCCCAAAGATGCTCATGGCTTTTCCCTCGGGTGGAGGCGTGAATTCAGTGTCCGTTCTCTAAGCCTGCGATCAAGCAACGAGGTCAACACTTGCGCTCTCCGAGAGAACGTATGTTCTTTGAGCGTTCTGGCCTGGCCGGCTTCGGCGATGCGCAGCCTTTCCGTGTCATGCTCCAAAAGGTACTTCGCTTTGTCGATTGCTTCCCCAGCGCTGCGATAGGTCACAACCTCCGTGTCCGCTTCGAACAGCATGCCCAGATCGGGCATCCATTCCGTCAGCAGGCAAGTCCCAACGCCCGTTGCTTCGAAAAGGCGCATGTTCGTTGCGTTTTTGGCAGAGATTTGGGTGTGGGAATTCAGGGTAATCTTGGATCCTGCTAAAACGGCGAACATCTCCAAACCGTAGACCGGCGGGCGGATGTGGCAGGCCAAGCTCGGGTGCACAAAACCGCTATCCCAGACAGAAGGCGCGGCATCCCGGTCCAACAGCCGACGGACCCTGTCCACTCGCCCGAACAACGCCCGGCCTCCCGGAATGCCCTCAGCCGCGCGCAAAACATGGTAGGCGGCAGATGCCGCACGCAGGCGAATCCTGTCTCTGACTGCGGGCAATTGCACGTCCGCCCACACGGTCAGGTCGAGATGATCCGCGAGGCTGACCAACAGGCGTTCTCTTTCGAGGTGAGCGCCATTGCCTGTATTTAGCGAGCCTACGAAGGAGAAATCGGTCGCGGCATGTGCGCTGCCCTTCAAGCGTTCGTTCACAACGGGATTAAATGCGTGGTGAAGGTGCTCGCTGTCCAGACCCCCGGCCCGGAAATGGTCCACCAGCTGTGGGATGTTTGAAAGGACCAAATCGCATGCCTTGAAAAAATCCCCATTGGGGTATGGAGCTCCACACCACGCCACGATCAGGCGGATGCTGGGGCATTCGGCCCGCAAACGACGAATAAAGTCTGGGGAAAACGTGGAATAATCGTTCACGAAGAGGATGTCCGGCCGGAAGGCCTTGACCTGCGCGGCCGTGACCTGCGCGATCCACTCGGTCTCGTCAAAGGCGCAGCCGGCCTCCCTGGCCCACGCAGCTTGAGCTGGGCGAGCATTGGCAACCGGTTCCCAGACCTCATAGCCAAAAGGCTCCAGGGCGATTTTCCATGCGTCCGCCCATCCAAAGCTCTCCTGCATGAGCGCGGTCTGCTGGTCCGCGTAGGAGCTGACGTCCAGCCCTGGGTATTTGTGGTATACGCGGTGCAAAAAAACCGGGTAGTTCGACCCTATCCGCAGCAGCCGCATGCAGAGTCCCCTTCTCCGTCCAGATCAGCGGACGCCATATAACCGTAGCCGCACCCAGTCCAAGCTGTTCTGTGTCGCACTATACAGGTGATCGTAGACGGGGGCCGATAGGCCACAGGGCGGACGGACCGCCTCCCCCTCTTCTTGGGCTTTGCGGTAGGCGTTGTCCTTGTTGCCCAGGACGGCACGTAGCGTCTCGACCTTCCAAACTAGCCGGCCTGTTTGTTCTTTCCTGACGCGGTTGTTGGCGTCGAACAACACTTTCTGCATGCGCAGCAAGGTCTCATCGTCCATGGCCGAAGCGTTGACAGTAAGCTTGCCGTATGACCCTGCTTCGGCCCGGCGGAAAAAGTCATACTCGTCCTCAATAAGCCCTTTCTTGATGCAGTAATCGAACATTTCGCTGCCCGGATAGGGGGTTGCAATGGTCACTGCGTTGAACAGGGCATTTCTGTCACGGCGCACGGATTCCTCCACAAGCCGTCTCGAGGCCTCGACATCCTCCACCGTTTCCGTGACCTGTCCCACCATCAGGCCGCAGGTCGCCAAAATCCCGACTTGCTTGAGTCTGGAAAGCCCACGATGGATCTGCTCCAAGGTAACCTTTTTGTTCATTACATCAAGGATGCGCTGGGAACCGGACTCTGCACCCAGCGCCATGACGCGGCAGCCAGTGCGCTTCATTTCGTAGAGCAAGTCGTCGTCGAGGCGGTCCAGGCTGTCGAAACGACAGGATACGCGGTATTCCAGGGGACGTTTGATGCTGCGCATGGCCTCTGTAAGTTGCCGCGCTCGCGTGGGGCTGACGAGCACCAGGTCGTCCCCAAAAACGACCATGTTGGCGTCGAAGCGGGCTGTGAGCTCTTCAACTTCAACCGCAATCTCGCTTACTTTCCTGTAGCGGGACTTGCTGTGGTGGTAGCAAAAATTGCACCGGTAGGGGCAGCCCCGCCCGCCATGGATTGAGATGATCCGGTCCTTATGCCGCCAATGGGGCTGCTGGTTGGTCGTGGTATAAAACCGTCCGATTTGGAGGTGTCTGTGGATTGGGAAGAGGTCGTAGGGCAATGGCGGGAGATCGGAGAGGTCTCTGATGTACTCGCCATCTCCGGTGAGCTGGAATTGCTGCCCGTCGCGGATGCAGAGCCCGCGTACGCCATCCGGGTTTCGGCCCTCGCGAAGCGCCAGAACGAGTTCATGCACGATGATTTCGGCCTCGCCAATCACCCCTATATCTGCACCGGTGACATCCACGGCCATGCGTGGGGTGGGGCTGACCATCTGGCCACCGATGATTACCGGAAAGTCGCGATTTGCAAGGTCAAGCTCGTGCACAATTCGAGCAATGGGGTATAAATCCGGGAAGAGGCTGCCAAACCCGACGAGCAGCGGCTTAAGTTCAGTAATTTTTTGAGCAAATGCTGGAAATTCCGAGGGAGACTGCGGCCAGAAGAGAATCTGGACGTCCTCACCACGCTGTCGCAGGTAGCCCGCAATGTAGGCCACACCGAAGGGGAAGGCGTAAGAAATTTCGCTTATGCACAAAAGCACAGGGCCAGAACGGTGGGCCGATTTCAAAACGCTTGTCATTGAGTTCTCCGCTGCTTGTACGGCCTCTTCGACCGTCAGCTCCATGAACCGTACTCTGCGGTCGCGTATGGGGCCATCAATAGTCTTTCGTTGCACCCGGCCTGGTGTGTCGGCAAAGGTATGTTTTGGAGGGCCACAGGGAGCTGTGGACGGGATGCCTCCGAGGGGGCACAACACGTATACAGACAACCGAAAAAGCTTATACAAACACGCTATGCTACGCGTGGGGCAGTTGCGAGCCTGTGCAAGAACCGACAGAGCGCCGTGCGTGCGGCCCTTGACAAGACAATCCGGTCGGCCGGTTCGCTTTGGTATGTTTCCGCAAGGTGGTGGCTCCACCACTGGTGCCCAACCGTGACCAGTGTCTGGATGGAGAGAACTAACTCCTAAAGCTGGCTAGACAAGGGCCGCGCCATCAAGATCCGGGACAAACCGGGTCACCTCATGTCCGCTTGCATCTTGAGAAATCGCTAACCGATTTGTCGGAGGGCAACATTCCCCCGCATCCGTCCGATACCATTGAGGGCGCGATCATTGTTGCTAGAACTCGGTGCCTGTTGGCCGACATTTATTGCCCGCAACCTTCCCCAGAGCCGAACTCGCCCATGTGGTCTAGCCACGGGCCATTTTATGGGAGTGCTGTGGAAAGGGCAAGAAAATTCGATTCAGCCTTCAGGGTTCAGCCTTTTCCATAAGCGAGTACCAGTGCAAAGTGCAGCCAAACGCCTGCGCCCAGACCCGCAGCCAAGTTGAGTCCTATGGTATAGAGTGTGTAACCGTCATTCAGGGCTAGGCCGGGGTGAAGGATTTTGAGTACGGCCCAGACGCCACAGGCCAGGAGTGCACCAAGAAGAGGCGACAAGATGCCGGGGGTGATTGCCAGGGTAGGCTCCTCCAGTAAAAGCAGGGTCGAGGCGGACGTTTCTGTCTTGAAAAGCCGATAGGACACGAGGCTGGCCAGGATGAGCAGCAGCCCAGCCATGGCCACTGCATAGGCCAGAGGCAGACCTGGCTGGGCAAATCGTAACTCGACGCGCACAGGTCCTCTCTGTTCTATGGTCACGGCCTGAAAGGCGTGGTCGGCGCGCAAAATTGGTGCCTTCTTGCCGTTCACTGTGGCCGACCAGCCGGGATCGAAATTCACGGCAACGACCAGCAGCCCAGGGGTCTGGGACATTCCCTCGAATACCAGCCGATCCGCGCCAGCGTGTGTCAGCGTCAGGCCACTTGCCTGGATGGACCTGACCGCAGCGCCCTTGGCCAAGGGGAGCAAGCCCGGGATGAGGTGCGTGGGGGGAAGGTCCTGGGCGGAGAGAAAAGCCGTTGAGCGAAGGTCCGTGGCGTTGGCCGAGGCCATGCGCGTCAGCACGGCCTTTCCATCTGGCAACACCTCGGCTTGATGGGTCAGCCAGCCGCGTGGGAAGGCCCCGCGGAGTTCATAAATCCACAAGGTCTGGGTCAGCCTTTGAGCGAACCGTGAGCCAGCCAGCCCCCTGGGCAACCAGTTGCGACTTTCACCAACAAAATCAGCATAGGCCTCGATGCCCGGAATGGGCTTTGCGGAGAGAAGGTAGCGGATGTTCAGCAGGCGCAGGATGTCGGCATTCCAGTTCTCTGCGGCGAACAAGGGGAGGTTCACGCCTTGTGGCGGGCTGAAACTCAGTGTCAATTGTGTCCAGTAATCAAAATATTCATTGTGCCCACCGGTTGCTGCTAGCTGTGGCTCTATGGCCAGCGCGAACAGCTCCTTGTAACGGCGGTTCATAAGGGCGCCACGGAATTCCGCACTTTCAAGGCCATGGCTGAGCGCGAGGGAAGGCGTGATGCCGACGCAGCCCACTCGGAAGCTCTCCTTTCGGGAGGCTTCCGCTATTTTGTACAAGGCCGGATGGCTAGCGTAGATCTTTGCATGCATGAAGTGCGTGGTATTGTGCAGCGTGGACTGGGACTGGACGGCGGCCAGGGCCAGGGCGAAAGCCGCCGCGCCCAAGGCCATTCTGGGGTGGCGCAGCAAGGCGAACCACGAAAGGCTCTCTCCTCTGTCCTTGGTCGGCAGCGCCCCCCAAAGCAGGAATATCCCCGCGCACAGGCTCACCAATTCCGGTTCCAGCCGCCAGCCGAAGACGGGGTTGACCAAGCCCAGGGCGGCGAGCCCGGCTGCTCCGCCCAGCGCCAGCAAAAGGCTGCCCTTGCGTTGGGCCTTGAGGCCTGCGTCCATGCCTATGCCGACCAAGAGCGCGAGTTCAAGGGGCACGAGGAAGTGTGAAAAATGGGCCAAGTCCATCTTGGTCAGGAACGAGCGGGCCAGGGTTTCCGAGAATCTGCCTCCGAAAAGAGTGCCCACGAACACCGAGAGGACAAAAAGCGTCAGCATGACCGCCCCGGAGCGGCGGCGGATCAACCCCGGCAGAAGGTAGAGCACAAGGAGCAGGGCTGGCGCCAAGGTCACGTTGCCGACGGCGAGCAGTCCGAAGGCGCGGAGCAGGTCCAGGCTGCCGGAGAATGTTTGCAGCTCATAGGTGCGCTGCATTTGGGGCACGTACTGGAGCAAGGTCACGATGGTGGGTGCGACCGAGAGCGCATACCCCACCCAGAGCAGGAAGAAGCCAGTGAGCCGGGCCGGGCGCAAGGCCGCGCTGCTGGTGACCAGTATAAGCACAAGCTGGAGGGCCGGGAAATAGGGCGTGGTGATGACCGGGTAGGAGATGGCGAGCATCAGCAGCACGCCTGCCGCGCAGAGCAGGCGTTTGCATGTGCTTTGGTTAGGTTGCTCTGCGGGGCCGAAAACCGTCAGCGACCAGACGTAGAACAAGGGGAATACATGCTCGAAAAAGCGTTGGGGCACCAGCGTCTGGGAGCTGAAAAGAAACAGCGCACCACCAAACATGGCCGCCAGCGGAGCCACGCCGAAGTGCTCGCGCAGCAGCCGACAGGTCCCCCAGCCTGCTGCCCAGACCACGAAGAGGCGCAGAACTGCGTTGGTGGCCCAGGTCGGCACAAAGGCCGAGAGCACAGACAGAACATAGTAGGGCGTAAAGTGCAGGACGTCGGCCGGCATTCCGCCCGCCCAGAACGGGTCCCAGTCGAAAAATCCCTGTTCGAAGAGCATCCTTCCACGGGCGATGTATTCCACGAAACAGCCGTCGAAGCTGTCGTGTACGCGCACAAAGGCAAACGGTCCGAGAAGCGTGGTGTCCCAGCAGAATACGAGTGCCAGTGCAAGAAACAACAGGCCGCCATGACGGATGGGGGGACTCTGCGCATGGTTTCCGGCATGGAGGCTTTGGTGCATGGCGGTTCCTCTGAGGGGACGAGAGATTCCTTAGCTATTGTGGCGGTGGCTGGGGGCACCCGTGACGATGCGGGTGAATAGCTCAAGGGCTTGGCTAGGCGGCCGCACAAGCAGGGAAGCTGCCTGCTGCTCGCGTGGACATGTGCGCACGTTTTGGGCGATCTCTTCCGGGTCGCGGCAGAAATGGAGCATGGGGTCACCCTTGTAGTCTATGAAGGCCTTTTGGGCAATTTTTGAGGTCATGGTGGTGTGCAGGCCGAAGAGCTTGGCCTCGAAATAGGTCGAGGAGTGCAGGGTGACGTGGTGGTCTGCGGCCTTGAGCAGCGCATAAAGGGGGCAGTGGGTCGAATGCGCGATCTCGAAGCCGTTGATGCCGCGCTGCGTGAGGTAGGCGGCCACTTGGTTGAGGGTGTTCCTGTGGTTTGGGTGCAGACGGATGAGCCAGGTGCACGTGTCCTGCGTTTGCCGCATGGCTTCGATCAGGGCGTCAGTGAAGGTTTGGGGGAGGGCCTCACCCCATCCTCCGGTGAATAGCACCAGACGTCTGCCGCCTTGGAGGGAGTCCAGGAAGCGAGTTTGCTCCGGCGTGATGGCGGGCGGGTTGGCGCTCAGGCATTTGGCCATCCAGAGGTGGCCTCCGGCCACGAAGCGGTGCCGGGAACCCGGCGGGTACCAACTGCCAAAGGCCTGGGCCGCCTCTTCAGTCCACATCCAGGAATAGTCCGGGAGCAGTTCAAAGCCATCTTTGGGCACGACACGATGGTGCGTATAGAGGCCGTGGTTGTTTCCGGTGTATCCGTGGTGGATTTCTACGCTGGTGATGCCGAGTTCCCTGCAAGCGGCCACGGCCCCCATGGAAGGAGGGTCCACAATGCAGGTGAAGAACAGTGCTTTGGGACGCATCGCGCGGAGCAGTTCAAGAAAACTGTCCCGGTAGATAAGGACCTCTTCAGCCAGACAGAGGATGCCCACGGCGTCCAGTTGGCCCAGTATCCCCTCGTCTTGAAGAAAACGCTGCATGATTTCAATCTGCTGGGTGAATTGCGCAGTGGGCTGAGGCGTGTAGAGCCTATGCTTGGCGCGATAGCGTGCCAGGGTGGCGTCCAAAAAACGTGTGGGATGTTTGCGTGGCAGCCGTTCTGGATTTTGGTTTAATTCGATTTTTTCATAGCTGAAATGGTCTTGGGCCATCTCGATGAACGGGTCGATGCAGCGGTCATAGTAGGCGTTGTCCACCAACTCCGTATGGTACTGCTCGCGGGAGAAGAACACCACATCGCAGGAGCCGGTGCTGCGCAGTTCCCGGAGTTGCCGCATGCGCTCCCAGGATTTGAGCGTTCGGTGGGCGGCTCTCTTCAGGAAAAGGATGGCGCTGGACCAAGGCCCAAGGTTACTATAAATTAGGTTCCCGGTCTCGCTTTGCGTGGGTCCGGCCTGTGTTGGGCAGACTTTGTGGCTGTAAACAGCCCAGTGAAAGGCAATGCGGACCAGGGGCCAGATATTGAGGCCCCTGTGCGTGAAGGCATTGAGATCAATTTTCTCCTGCACCTTGGAGAGCAGTTCCCATTCCATTAGCATGCGGTATGGACCCCGGTCTGTGCTTCTGCCGACAGGGCGATGGTGCGGGCATGCGCGGGTAACGTGTTCACGGATGCTCCTTCTCCAGGTGTTTTGGCGCGGCTTTGCCTGCGGCAGGGACAACGCTGGGCGCATGGGTCAACTATAGTATTCGAACTGGCCCCGCAAGACGACCCCCGAAGGCTTGCCCGGAGACGAGGGCCAGCTAACGTTGCCCGGTTCTTTTTGGTACGCGCCTAACGCGTACCAGCTTGGAGGAGAGAGTTACTTGCGTGGTGGAGCCCTCATGACAGGCATCCACCGGGTCAAGAGGAACCTCACTTGCTGTCTGCCGTAGCGTCTTGGGTCCCACTGCGGCGGATGCGGAAGTGCTGGCTGCGCACGGAGTTTTAAGTGTTGCGGCCCGCCTGCTTCTCGTAGCTCTGGTCCTGAAAGCTCATAGGGTCGCTCCAGTCTGGGCGGCCCGCCACTGTCCCCGTGTGAGCCCCACCATGTACTGGCTGGTAAACGCGCCTTCGCAGAAGCAATGCTCGGCCAGGGAACCCTCCAGGGTGAACCCGGCCTTCTGGAAGGCCCGCAGAGAGCCTTTGTTGGCCTCGTACATCCCGGCCACAAGCTTGTTCACCGCGAGGTGCCGGAAAGCAAAGTCCGCTGCAAGACGGATGCTCTGGGTGGCCAGCCCCCGCCCCTGGCAGGCCTTTTCGCCGATGATGATGCCAACTTCGGCCCGCTGGTGCCAGCCGTGGCGCGGCCCGACCTTGATATTGCCCACATGCTGGCCGCCGTCGTTCTCCAGGATGCGGAAAAACCACGTGCCCTCATCGGCGTAGGCGACCGCCACAAAGGCCCGGAGCGTGTCCATGGTCTGCGCCTGGAAGCGGCTTTCCAGGTACCGTGTTGTCTGCGGATCGTTCATCCAGGCGAGGTAGCCGGGGCCGACGTCTTCCGGGCGGAACTCCGTCAGCGTGACTGCTGCGCCGTGCACGGGCAGCGCCCCGCTCAGCCGCAGGGCATCCTTGGGCTCTGGTTCTGGCAGCTGTCGGGCGGCGTCGGGCAGCATCAGCTTGGCCCCCCTGAACGTGGCGCGGGGCGCACCGGCTCGTAGTGCAGGATGCCCTGTTCGGCGAAGGCGTCGAGGTAGGCCTGCACGGCCTGGAAAGGCAGCCCGGAAAGCCGGGCCAGGTCGAGCAGGGTGTGCCGGCCGTCCACGTGGAAGAGCACCAGGTTGCAAAGCTTGTGGTAGGCCGCCAGGTCTGTGGTGCGGTCCAGGTACAGCCCACGGCGGGTCAGCCAGGGCTGAAAGTTCAGGGAGAACCTGGGCACGGCGTCGGCTTCCAGGATCTGCGCGAAGCGGATTCCCGCCTGCACGGCCTGCTCCAGCAGCGTGCCCTCAAGCAGGGTCGGCACATCGTCGCTGGTGTGGTACTGGGCGAAAGGATAGCGCTGCAAGGCCGCGCTGGGGATGCCCACGCCCGGCCATTCCAGCACCCGTTCGTCGTTGCCGTAGCCCTCGAAGAAACCCAGCGCGCGGTATTCCAGCCCCAGGCTGTCCAGGGCCTCGCAGAGTGCTGCGTCAACGCGCGCGGCGCCTTTGAGGGAGGCCTTGGCGCAGAGGCCCTCGCCCACGCCCAAAGCCTCCAGGTTCAGCATGCCCTCGGCTTGGGCCAGCACCTGCGGGTTGTTGTGGGCGTAAAAGATGGTGCCGAACATCTCCGGGGCCAGGATGAGCCGGTACGTGTTGCGGCGCTTCGGCATCTTCGCCAGGGCGCGCATGATCTCCAGCCCCACCAGGCAGCCGCTCAGGTCGTCGTTGCACAGCTCGTCGATGTGCGCCGTGAGCAGGATGGTGTTGCCTTCCTCGCCGGGCAGCGCCCATTCCCCGACCTTCATGGTGTTGTCGAAGAAGTCCGCCTCGATGTGCACGTGGTATTGGCCCTCGGGCAGGTCCTGCCAGCGGGCGTGGGGCAGGGTGATGCCCCAATCCTTGAGCCGGAAGTCATAGGCGTTGCGGTGCTCCAGGGAGAAGGCCTGCGGCCGGTCCGGCCGGGTGCGCAGGTGCGGGGCTATCTCTTCCCTGGTGAACCAGCCGTCCACGGGTTCGCTGTAGGGCGCCACGAACAGCGGGCATTCCTCTGTCGAGGCCAGCACGCGCCCGGACTCGTCGCGCAGCCAGCCCTGGCGCAGGGCCCAGGCCTGGGGCACGATCCAGTCCTCCGCCACGGAGCCGGAGGGGTATTCGTGCAGCACGGCGCCGGGATAGCTCGCGGCCAGGATGGCGAAGGCCTGGTCCAGGCCTGGGCTGTTGACCATGCGCGGCAGCGGGGCGATCTCCTCGGCCAGGGAGAGCATCCGGGCGATGCGCTCCTGATCCGGTTCCGGTCGCTTTGCACCCATGCTAGGCCTCCCTGACGGCCACGCCGCGGCCCTTGAGGTAGGCCTTGATGCGCACGATGTCATAGTCGCGCAGGGCCAGCATCTTGCCCAGGGCGCAGGCCGCGCAGTCGGTCTGTTTGAACAGCTCGACCATGTGGTCGTAGGAGCCCAGGCCACCGGAGGCGATGAGGGGCACGGGCAGCCGCGCGGCCACCCGCCGGTACAGGGCCACGTCGGCCCCTTCCAGGGTCCCCTCCTGGTCCACCACGGTGAGCATGATCTCGCCAGCACCTCGGGCCACGAGTTCGTCGAGCAGCGAGTCCAGGTCACGGTCAAGGGCTTTGGTGCCGGAGTGGGTCAGCACGGTGTACCCGGCGGCATCCCGGCGCACATCCACGGAAACCAGGATGGATTGGGCGCCGAAGTGCTCGGCCAGTTCCTCCACGAAGGCGGGGTCGCGCACGGCGCGGGTATTGAGGATGATCTTGTCCGCGCCAGCGGCAAAGCAGGACAGTGCGTCCTCCATGGTCCGGATGCCGCCGCCCACGGCGATGGGCAGCCGGCAGGTGCGGATCATCCGCTGGATGAGCGCGGGATCGATGCTGCGCCCGGAGCGGGTGGCGTCGATATCGACGATGGCGATTTCCTCAGCTCCCTGGGCGTCGAAGATCATGGCCTGGGAGAGCGGGTCGCCCACGTCCTTGAACGGGCCGGAGAAGCGTGTGCCCTTGACCAGGCGCGTGCCGCTGAGCAGAAACAGCGGGATGATGCGTTTGGCGATCACGAGAATTCCTCCAGCACTGCTTTGAGGCAGCGCAGGCCGTCGCCCTGGCTTTTTTCCGGGTGGAACTGCACACCCAGAACGTTGCCCCGGCGCACTGCGGAGACGAGGTCCAGGCCGCAGTAAGGGGTGGTGGCGACGACGCAACTCCGGTCATCCGGCAGGAAGTGGTAGCCGTGCATGAAATAGTAGCTCTGCTCCCCGTGCGGGAAGAAGGACTTCCCCACCGGGGTGACGCTGTTCCAGCCGATGTGCGGCACCTTGCAGTCCTGGCCTTCCAGGCGCACCACCCGGCCGGGAATCCAGCCGAAGCCGGGGGTGTCTGCGCTCTCCATGCCCAGGGTGGCGAAGAGCTGCATGCCTAGGCAGATGCCGAGAATGGGCCGTCCCCCGGGTCTGACTTCGGCGTCCAGGGCTTCGGCAAAGCCCTGCTGGCGCAGCTTGGTCGCAGCGGCCTTGAAGTTGCCCACTCCGGCAAGGACCAGTAGGTCAGCCTTGGACAGGCCCTCCGGCGTGGAGGCCAGGCTCACCTGCGCCCCCAGAAAGCGGAAGGCCTCCTCCACGGAGCCGACGTTGCCCATGGAGATGTTGACGATGGCGACGTTCACCGGTTGTCCTCCCTGTACCACAGGTCCTGGTCCCAAAGCTTCTCGCCCACCGGCATCAGGGCGGGGTCGATGCGCGGAGCGGGCTGGATGAGGTGCGTGGCCACGATGGCGTGGAACTCCTCCTCGGACAGCCCCACATATTCGAGGAACACCTCAAGGCTTTGGGGCTTGCGCTTTTC
>CAZXZF010000016.1:0-23620 GCA_964645095.1 uncultured Desulfocurvus sp.
CAGGTCCAGCACTTTATCCATCACCTGAATGTGATCTCCAAACAGGCGTTCCATTGTTGTGCCTCCTTGCTTGCGGGCCAAAAAGCCCAGGTTTGCGAGCCGGGACAAAATCCTACCGTTACGATCTGCAATGCTCGTTCCATTACAGTAACATCATGGAATAGAAGGACATAGTTTTCATGGACAGATTTCCACCACGAGTCTGTGTCAACAGCAGTCCGTAAGTCCATCAGTGGTCTTGCCCCAATACTGACCAGTCGCTCACGGTCAGGTCACATGGACCTCGCTACAAGGCCGATGCTCGGCTGCGAATTTAGTCCGCCTCCCTGCGCGCGGGTGGGGATGGCTTCCCGCTTAACGGACCGCTGTCACGGTTGGGCTCTTGCCAGGAGCTCGACCACCAGGGGATACAGGTTTTCGGCAATGAGCCGGGCACCTGCCTCATTCGGGTGCGCTCCGTCCTGCTGGAGATAGTCCGGGTTGCCGAGAATGCCCGCCCCAAGAACCGGGTACAGGACTGCGCCATGTTTGTGCGCAAGACGCCGATAGATGCCCGCGAAAGCCAATCGGTACTCGTCGCTGTGCCGGCTTCCTCCATGCGAACCGGCTAGCAGCACCTGCGCTCCCTGCCCTCGCGCCAGCGCCAGCATGGCATCGAGGTTCGCCTCGACCTGCGCGAGGTCCCTGCCTTGGATGCCGTCGTTGGCTCCGAGTTGCAGGATCAGCAGGTTTGGGCGGTGCCGGGAATGGGGCGGGAAAAGCTTCGGCAGGCGCGCCAGACCATCGGCGGTTGTGTCGCCGCTCACGCCCGCGTTAATGACGTCCACGGCATGTCCTTTTTGCAGCAGCATGGTCTGGAGGACGGTGGGGAAGGACAGCTCGGGCGGCAGTCCGTAACCCGCAGTGACGCTGTCCCCGACCACCAGGATCAGGCGGACCGATGCAGCGCTTGCGGAAGAGGCTGAGGCAGAACAGAAAAGGCACGCGGCCAGCAGTAAGGCACACAGGCTCAGGCATCGAGTCGTCATAGTTCCGCTCGCTCTTCCATGTCTTTCTGTTTCAGCCGAGATGTCCGTCCGCTCCGTGCTGCCCTGCGCCGCTTCCATCTGTAGGCTCGCTGCGCCGCTGGTCCAGGTAGTACATCACCGGCACCACCATGCGCGAGAACAGAGTCGCGGCGATCTCTCCGGCCAAGAGCGATATGGCCAGGCCCTGGAAGATGGGATCAAAGAGAATGACAAAGGCTCCGGCCACCACGGAGATGGCCGTGAGCAGCATGGGCCGGAAGCGCACGGCTCCGGCCTCGATGACGGCCTCCTCCAAAGCGATGCCCTCGGCCCGGCGCAGATTGATGAAGTCGACCAGGATGATGGAGTTGCGCACCACGATGCCCGCCCCGGCGATGAAGCCGATCATGCTCGTGGCCGTGAAGAACGAGCCTGTGAGCGCGTGCGCCGGGATGATGCCGATGAGCGAGAGCGGGATGGGCGACATGATGGCGATGGGCGTGGTGTAGGAGCCGAACCAGCCCACCACGAGGATGTAGATGAGGATCATGACCACGCCGAAGGCCAGACCCATGTCGCGGAAGACCTCATAGGTGATCTGCCACTCGCCGTCCCACTTCATGCTCCAGGTGCTGGAAGAGAAAGGCATGCTGGTGCGCAGGCGCGGCAGTTCGCTCCGGTCGCCCGGGCCGGATTGCCACGCGCCCTGGCCCTTGGCGGCCAGTTCGTCCAGGGCCGCGTCAATGCGCGCCATGCCGTAGACCGGGCTTTCCTCGCGCCCGGCCATGTCGCCGGTGACGTAGACCACGGGCAGCATGTTCTTGTGGTAGATGGCCCCAGGCGTGACGGCCTGCTCCAGCGTGGCCAGCTGGCCCAGGGAGACGACCTTGCCGCCTCCATTTGGCAGGGAGCCGCGCACGGGAATGGCCGTGAGCTCCGAGACCGAGGCCCGGCGCGCCACGGGCAGGCGCACCAGGATGGGCACGTCCTCGCGGGAGTCCACGTCGTGCAGCAGCCCGGCCTTTTCGCCGCCCACCGAGGCAGCGATCACCCGCCGCGCCCGGTCCGGGTCCACGCCGTTCTTCAGCGCCTTGTCCGTCTCCACGCGGATGCGCGTCTCGGGCCTGGGATCGTTCATGTACCAGTCCACGTCCACCACATTGGGCGTGCTGGCGAAAACCTCCTTGACTTGCCGGGCCACGCGTTCTCGGCCTTCCTGGGTCGGGCCGTAGATCTCAGCTACCAGGGTTTGCAGCACCGGCGGGCCGGGGGGCACTTCCACCACCTTGATGCGCGCGCCGAGCTTCTTGGCGATGGGCAGCATGGCCTCGCGGGTGCGCTTGGCGATTTCATGGCTGGAGGCGCTGCGCTTGCCGCGTGGAGTCAGATTTACCTGAATCTCGGCCACTGAGGGGCCTTCGCGCAGGTAGTAGTGGCGCACCAGGCCGTTGAAGGAGAAGGGCGCGGAGGTGCCAGCGTAGAGCTGCGCGTCCGTCACCTCGGGCTGGTCCAGGACCACGCGCGAGAGTTCCTCGGCAACGCTCGCGGTGGCCTCCAGCGGCGTGCCGTCGGGCATGTCGATGACAACCTCGAACTCGCCCTTGTTGTCAAAAGGCAGCATCTTCACCAGCACCGCTTTCAGCGGGAACAGGGAGATGGCGGCCACCAGCAGCCCGCCCACGCCGAGCAGAAAGCGCTTGCGGTAGCCGGGCTCGGTGATGAGTCTGCGCATGACCTTGCGATACAGCTGCGTGAAGCGGTCGTCGTGCTTCTCATGCTCGTGGGCCTCCGCTGGCTTGAGCAGCCTGCGCGAGGTCCAGGGCGTGATGATGAAGGCCACGGCCATGGACAAAAGCATGGCCACGCTGGCGCCCACGGGCATGGGCCGCATGTACGGCCCCATGAGCCCGCCCACGAAGCCCATGGGCATAATGGCAGCGATGACCGTAAAGGTGGCCAGCACCAGCGGCGCGCGCACCTCGTTCACGGCCTCGATGATGACGCGCACAAAGCTGCGGCCCTGGGAACTGGGCAACCGCAGGTGGCGCACGATGTTCTCCACATCAACGATGGGGTCGTCCACCAGGATGCCGATGCAGAATATCAGCGCGAACAGGGTGACGCGGTTCAGGGTGTAGCCGAGGAACCAGTAAGTGGCGAGCGTCACGGCCAGGGTCACGGGCACGGCCACCATGACCACTAGGCTGGCGCGCAGCCCCAGGAACAGCGCCACAATGACCCCGACGGAGACCGCCGCGATAAACAGATGCTGGAGCAGTTCGTCGGACTTGTGCTTGGCTGTTTCCCCGTAGTCGCGCACAACGGTGGTGTGCACGCTGCCTGGGATGGCGAAGCCCCGCAGGGCGTCGATCTTCTTGAGCGCGTCCTCGCAGAGTTTGGTGGCGTTTACCCCGGCACGCTTGGCCACGGAAAGGGTGACCGAGGGCAGGACCCGCCCCGGCGACTCGCTGACACCCTTGGACGCGGCCTTGGGGCCGGGGGCGAAGAACACATAGTCCTTGGGCTCCTCAAAGCCGTCTCGCACTTGGGCCACATCTGCCAAGTACACCGGGCGGCCCTGGTTCATGGTCACGACAACGCGGCCCACGTCGCCCGCGGTCTTGAGGAAGCTGTCCAGGCGCACGCCAAAGCTCTGCCCGCCGCTGGTCATGGCCCCGCTCTGGGCGGCCTGGTTCTGGGCGCGCAGGGCGTCGGCCACGTCCAGGGCGTCCAGGTTCAGCGCCCGCAGCCGGTCCGGGTCCACATCCACAGTGACGCTGCGGGTGCGCCCGCCGGTGAGCGTCACCTCGGACACGCCAGGCAGGGTGCGCACGGCCTCGGCAGCCTCGGCCGCCACCTGGCGCAGGCTGCGGCCATCATGCCCCTCGCCAAAGAACGACACGGCCAGCACAGGCACGTCATCAATGCTGCGGGGTTTTAAAAGAGGCTGGGAACAGCCGGGCGGAATCCAGTCCAGATGTTGGTAGAGCTTGGCGTAGGTCTTGACCACGCTCTTTTCCGTGTCCTCGCCCACCAGGAAGCGCACGATGGTGAGGGCCTTGCCGTCCTGGGCCGTGGAGTAGACATACTCCACGCCGGGGATCTCCCAGAGGATCTTCTCCATGGGGCCGATGACCCGGGTCTCTATCTCCTTTGGCGTGGCGCCGGGCATCTCCACCATGACGTCGATCATGGGCACGACAATCTGCGGCTCTTCCTCGCTCGGGGTGCGCAAGATGGCGAAAACGCCAAGCAGGAGCGCGCCCAGGATGATGAGCGGCACCAGCTTGGAGTCTACGAAACTCGCGGTGATGCGCGAGAGCAGCGCGTGGTCGTGCTGATCTGGCTTGTGCGGCTCAGGACCGGAGGTGTCTGGACTCTGGCTCATGGCCTGCGCCGCCTCATGGCTTCACGGCGAGACGGTCGCCTTCGCGCAGGGTTTCCGGGCCGCCGTTGACCACGATTTCGCCCTCAGTGAGGCCGGAAAGCACCTCCAGCAGCACGCCGGGCGCGCCGGACGTGTCGGAAAGCGCCTCGCTCTGGGCTTGAACAATGTAGGACTGGCCGTCCAGGTCGGCCTTGAGGTAGGCTCCGCCGATCTTGACCAGCCGCAGGCGCAGCACGCTCTTGTCGTCCACCACGAGCACGGTGGTGAGCTCGCCGCGCTGGCGCACGCTGCCGGACGGGATGAGCAGCTTTCTGGCCTGGGCCATGGGCACGCAGACCTTGCCGAACATGCCCGCGTGGGGCCGGTTGGGCTGCGCCACGGCCTGCGTGGCGTTTTGCGTCGCGTTGTCAGCGCTGCCAGCCTGGGCTGCGGGCGCGTTGTAGGCGGCGCGGACCTTGAAGGTGCGCGTGGCCGGGTCCACGCGGTCCACAACGGTGGTGAGCCGCGTGAGGAAGGGCTGGGACGACACCGAAGGCACCAGCCCCAGCACCTGCATGCCCTTGGTGATGGCGGACATGAGGCTCTCGTCGGCCTGGGCCTCCAGCTCGTATCCGCCTTGCACGTCATCGATGGCGGCCAGGGGCGCGCCAGCGGAGACAAAGGCCCCCTGGTCCACATAGCGGCGGGAAAGCACACCCCGAAAGGGTGCGCTGATCAGGCTGTAGCCCATGAGGGACCGGGCCTCGGCCCCCTGGTGCCCTGCGGCGCTTGCGCTGGCGCCCATGGCCTGCTCCTGCTTCTTCAAGGCCTGAAATTCCGTGCTGGCGCGGTCCAGTTCGTCGCGGCTGATGGCCTGCTGGGCAAACAGCTTCTGCATGCGCTCCATGTTGACCTTGGCCAGGGCCGAACGCGCGGCCAGGGCCTGGCGCTCCAGCCCGGCTTGCTGCGCCGTGGACTGAATGCCCTGCACACGCTGCTTGAGTTCGGTGTCGTCGATGCGCAGGATGGCCTGGCCCTTCTCCACCACCTGGCCCTCGGCAGCCATCACCTCCACCACGGTGCCGGAAATCTTGCTGGAGAGCACCACGCTGTTCTGCGCTCGCACCTCGCCGGGCAGGCTGCGGCACTCGCGGGCGTCATAAAGGGTGGCGCGCACCAACGGCGCGTTGACTGAGACAGGCGCCTCTGCCTTGTCGCTGCCACCGCAAGCGGCGAGCAAAAACCCGGCGATGAGGACCAGCACAGGTGAGTTGAGATGACGAAGCTGGGGCATGGGAGCGCCTCCCTCCCGCAGGAGCCGTGAAGCTTTTGTGAGCGGGAAGATTATATTTTTAGTTACCCTTGTGGGGTATATCTGTCAAGATTAGTCATTTCCAAAAGGGGCACAACCGCCGACACAAACCGCGCACAAAATGTAGTGCAAAAATGTAGTGCAGCAAAGAAAAAGGGCTTGCGAAGTGATTCGCAAGCCCTTGATCTTTCTGGTGGAGCTGGAGGGAATTGAACCCACGGCCTCTTGAATGCCATTCAAATTGATGCCGCCAGATGTCTTGAAATTATTCACATATTTTATGGATGCACTACAAAATTACGACCTTCAGGGGACATTTGTAGTGCGGAATTGTAGTGCAACGGGGTGCCCGCGAGCGCTGGTCGTGGAGGCATGTTCCCATCGTCGCCGCCTACAGCGCCGAACTCTTCCCTCCACAGCCTGGGACTACTTCAGCGCCGTAGCGAGGTTTCCGGCAATCTCCGCGAGATGACATCTGGGTGGGCTGGTTGTCCATATTGTCCAGGCTTTCGGCCTAGAACCGACACAGGTCCATGTTGTGCCTGCCGCGGCTCATCAACTCATCTAAGCAGATACGCTTGAAGCGTTCCCCTCTCTTGGCGCTGGCTTTGCTTCCTGCGCAGGGGGGTGGCGAAATTATTCAGGTCCGCCTGTGTGATGGGTGGCAGTGCAAGAACAAGCCTTTGTTCCTGCGCTGACCGCTGCTCCAAGGCTCTTTGGCCCAGGAGGCGCGAGTGCTGCGCCCTCTTGGCCAAGGCGGTCTACGGCGTTTCAGGAACGCGCCAGCATGTGCTTCGCCAGGGTGGGACCTCGCAGAGGGCGAGGCGCTCCGCTGCCGGAGGCGTTTGTGGTTGGCGTTCCGGGTGGCCAGGTCCCGGCCTTGGCCACCCGGATGGCCCCGGGCTAAAAATCGAACAGTTCTCCGAGGATGGATTTCTTCTTATGGTAGCCGTGCCCCTGCTTGTGCTTGTAGTGGCTGTCGTGCTGGCCGCCATGCCCGCCGAACTGGGGCGGCACTGGCTGCTGCTGGTAGTGGGAGGGCTGATATTGTGGCGGCACTGGTGCGGCATGCTGGACAGCGGCAGATGGCTGCGAAGCCGCAGACCTCTCGATGATCTTGTCGAGTTCGCCGCGGTCAAGCCACACGCCCCGGCACTGGGGACAATAGTCGATTTCAATGCCGCTGCGTTCCGTCATAACCAGGGATATGTTGCATTGCGGGCAATTCATGAAAACCTCCGTGTCTTTCGCGTGTTTCGGTAAAGCCTGTTTGGCTGGGTACTACCCTGTCGTCTTTAAACTCCAGGCTGGCCGCGCTGTTGCTAGTCCTCCTCCCTCTTCTCTTTCACCGGGCTGCCAGGCACCCAACCTCGGAAGGCGTCTTCCGCCACGGCCTGTGGCGGCAGTGTGCGCGTACGGTGCAGCGAGAGCGCCACAGACCCGCCAAGGATGCTCAGGGTCAGCAGCAGCGCCCACTCCGTGGGGATGATCGGGCCAAAGGCGCCGTTGACGACCATCTTGAGCCCCACCACCACCAGCACGATGGACAGGCCGTATTTGAGGTAGTGGAACCTGTGGATGATGCCTGTAAGGGCGAAGAACAGCGCGCGCAGGCCCAGGATGGCGAAGACATTGGACGTGTAGACGAGGAACGGGTCCTTGGTGATGGCGAAGATGGCCGGGATGGAGTCCAGGGCGAAGACCAGGTCCGAGAACTCCACCAGCACCAGCACGATGAGGAGCGGGGTGATGAAACGCACGCCGTTCTGGCGCATCATGAAGCGTTCGCCCACATAGTCCGCCGTGACGCGGAAGTGCTTGCGCATGAACTTGGTCACGCGGTTGCCGGAAAGGTCGGGCTCGTCGTTGATGGTCATGAGCATCTTGACACCGGTGACCATGAGGAAAGCGCCGAAGAGGTAGATGACCCAGTGGAAGGCGGTGAGGATGGCCGACCCTGCCAGGATGAGCGCCGCGCGCATGACGAGGGCTCCCAGCACACCCCAGAACAGCACCGTGTGCTGCGACTTGGACGGCACCTGGAAGTGCGTGAAGATGAGCACGAACACGAAGATATTGTCGATGCTCAGGCTCTTCTCGATGAGGTAGCCGGTGAGGAACTCAAACCCCGCCTGGCGACCCTCGAAATGGAAGATGACGCCGGAGAAGCACAGGGCCAGCACGAAATAGCCCAGGCTAAGCCACAGGGATTCCTTGACGCTGATCTCGCGGTGCCTGCGGTGCAGCACGCCAAGGTCGAAGGCCAGGAGGACAAGAACCAGGAGGTTGAAGCCCACCCAGTGCCACCATGTCGTCATGCGCTGCTCCTTGAACCGGAAAAGGTTTGTGCGGTTGTGATCTTGAGGCGGATGTGCCGCGCGCGCGCCGGATTTTCGGCGTCAAGGGCAGGCGGCATTCTGGGCTGGCGCGGGGGTCTTATGGCCCGGCTGCCTCTGCGTCCGCTTCGTCCAGATGCTCCACCCATTCGCGCCATACCGCCCAGGCGATGGCCAGGACGATGGGCCCGGTGAACAGCCCCACCAGGCCAAAGGCGATGGTGCCGCCCAACACGCCGAACAGCACCAGCAAAAAGGGTATTGTTCCGGCGCTGCTGATGAACAGGGGGCGCAGGAAATTGTCCAGCTGGCTCACCACCGCCGCACCCCAAATCCAGATGCCGATGGCCGCCCCAGGTTCGCCCTGGAACAACAGCCAGGCCCCGGCGCCGCCCCAGGCCAGGGGGGTGGCAAAGGGGATCAGGGCCACCAGTGCGGTGAGCGCGCCGAGCGTCACCGGTGAGCCGAGCCCCGCGACCCAGTACCCCAGCCCGGCAACGACGCCTTGCGCCAGCGCGGTGAGCAGGATGCCGTAGACCACGGCGCGCGTGGTGCCGCCTGCGGCGGAAATATATCCGTTGGCCCGCGGGCCTATGAAACGGACCAGCACGTGGCGCAGTTCGTCAACAATGCGCGGGCCGTTGCGGTAGAAGAAAAACACAATCACCAGCGTCAGCACCAGTTTGACCAGGTTCCGCCCCACTCCCCCGGCCAGTCCCGCCGCAACTCCGGCATGCGCGCCGAGCCAGGCCTGAAAGGTGTCGGCCAGCCCTTGGGGGTCGGACAAAAGCAGCGCCCGCTGCTCTTCCAGCCATTCGCCCAGCCAGGGGACGCTGCGCACCGCTTCCGGCAACTCCGGCGGGGCGTGGAGAAAGGCGAGCACGGCGGGATAGATGCGGCCCAGCTCCTGCTGCCCAAGCCAGAGCAGCCACAGCAGGGGCGCGCACAGCGTCACTGTCACCAGGACTGTGGCCAGGCTGGCGGCCAGGGTCTCGCGCCCGCCGCAGCGTTTCCGCAGCCACGCCGTCATGGGCCAGGAGGCGTAGGCCAGCACCCCGGCCCAGGCCAGCGGAGCCAGGAAGGGCGCCAGGACCAGGGCCACCAGCAGGCCAAGGCTGGCCAAGGCCAGGAAGGGCGCCAGACGGCGACTGAAGGGAGGAACGTTTGTCATCTGAGTCGCCCCATGAGGTTTTGTCGGTGAACTCGGCCTCACGGGGCGGCTCACGGACGCTAGTCTTGTTGGATACCGGCAATGTGCCAGGTCTGGCCAGCGCCCAGCCCGCTGGTCAGATGCCAGACCTCGCTGAATGCTTCGGCGGGGGCGCCCGCCTCCTCGCGGATCTGACCGGAGAACCGCACGCTCGCCAACATCCGGCCTGCCTCGACGCTGACATCAAGCAGCTCGGCGTTCAGCTGCACAACGTCTGTCTGCTGGGCCTGCCGGTTGCGTTCCTGATACTGCATCTGGACCTCGGCGGCCAGCTCCGGGCTGCAGAACAGGCGGATGTCCTCCATGTCGCCGCGGTCGTTGGCGGCCTGCAGGCGGATGAAGTTGAGCTTGGACTGGCGCAGGAAGCCCTCCACGTCGAAATCGGCCGGGACATTGGCCGCAGAGGCGGTTCCGGAAGCTGCCGCGCCCACGCCGCCGCCGAAGGTGGCGGGCGTGAAGCCTCCCTGCTGCGGCATGCCGCCCGCAGGCCCGGCATACTGCATGGCCGACTGCATCCCGTTGGCGGGCTGGCGTCTGCGCATCAGCCAGCGCACGGCGAACACCGCTGCCGCAACCAGCAGCAGGATGACCACCATGTTGCCCATGCCCGCGCCCATGCCGAAGTGCGAAAACAGCGCAGCGATGCCAAGGCCTGCGGCGATGCCAGCAATGGGCCCCATCCAGCGGCTCATGCCGGACTGCGGCGCGGCCGGGGCCTGGGCTGCGGTCTGGGCGGGTCCGGCGGCGGGCTTGGAGGAGATGCCCTGGCGGTTCATGACGCCGGAGTCCCGGCTGATGCCCGAAGATCTGGCTCCGCCCATGCGCTTGGCCTCGGCATCTTGAACCAGAGCGCCAAAGCCCATCATCACGGCGAGCAAGGCAATTGCAATGAGTTTCATTCCGTCTCTCCTTTGATACCATACAGACCGTCCTGGCCGGTCATTACATCCCCAAACACGCCATTCCCCAACACGTTGAGGGGGTTGCCAACACAGAAACATCGGGTCGCCAGCATTACTTTTGTCCCGCCCGGAGCGCGGCGATTCGCTCCTCCAGCGGCGGGTGGGTCATGAACAGGCGCTTGAAGCCCTCGCTCCGGCCGCCTGCGATGCCGAAGGCGGCCATGTTGTCGGGCAGGGGCTCGCCACGGCCCGCCTTGAGCCGCTGCAAAGCGTGGATCATGGCCTCCCGTCCCGCCAGCGTTGCACCGCCTGCGTCGGCGCGGAACTCCCGCCTGCGCGAGAACCACATCACAACGAGGGAGGCCAGCACCCCAAGCACCAGTTCGGCCGCGATCATGGTCACGTAGAAGGCCGGGCCGTGGCCGCGCTCGGTCTTGAACACCAGCTTGTCCACCAGCGAGCCCACCACCCGCGACAGGAACATGACGAAGGTGTTCACCACGCCCTGGATCAGCGCCAAAGTCACCATGTCGCCGTTGGCGATGTGGGCCACCTCGTGCCCGAGCACGGCCTCGGCCTCTTCGCGCGTCATCTGCTGCAGCAGGCCGGTGGAGACGGCCACAAGCGAATTGTTCCGGCTCATGCCGGTGGCAAAGGCGTTGGCGTCCGGCGAATTGAACACGCCGACCTCGGGCATTGTGATCCCCGCCTGGACCGACTGCCTGCGGACGGTCTCGACGAGCCAATACTCCGCCGAATTCGAGGGGGTCTCGATGACCACCACGCCCATGCTCCGTTTGGCCATCCATTTGGACAGGGCCAATGAAGCAAACGAGCCTCCAAAGCCCATTACCGCGGCAAAGACGAGCAGCGACGTGACGTTGAGGCCGTTGGCGTTCAGGTAAGGCTCCACCCCGAGCAGGCGCAGGCTCACTGACAACACCAGCATGATGCCAAGGTTGGTCAGAAGGAAGAGCAATATGCGTTTCATCTCGTGGTCTCCATGGCTGGCGGTCGTTTCGTGGCCGCCAAGCCTCGTTGTGGACAGGTGCTCTCCAGCCCCTCCCGCACGGGGGCGGCATCCGTTTCGTCCATCATGGGGGGATGCTACAGCTGCTCAAAACCTTGGACAAGTCGGATGTTACGATTTAAACAATCGAGAAAGACGATGTGTCAGCCGGGCTGCGGGAGCCGGCGGCGCGGAGCAGGGTGGATGCTATGTATTCGTTGAACTACAAGCACTTGAAGTATTTCTGGGTGGTGGCCAAGGCCGGGGGCATCGCCCGCGCGGCCCAGCAGCTGCACGTCACGCCGCATACCATCAGCGGCCAGCTCGGCGAGTTCCAGGAGACCCTGGGCGTCGAACTGTTCCGTCGCGCCGGGCGCGGCCTGGAGCTGACGGACGCCGGGCGGCGCATTCTGGGCTACGCCGAAGACATCTTCGCCCTGGGCGACGAGTTGCTGGAGGCCCTGGGGGACGACACGGTCAAGAGAATCCTGCCCTTCCGGGTCGGCATCGCCGACAGCGTGTCCAAGTCCGTGGCCTACCAGCTCGTGGAGCCCGCGCTGCGGCTTGATGCGCCGGTGCGGCTGGTGTGCAGGGAGGGCAGGCTGACGAACCTGCTCGCCGAGCTGGCCATACACCGGCTCGACATGATCATTGCCGACAGGCCCATGCCTGCGAACCTGAATGTGCGCGGCTACAGCCACCTGCTGGGCGAGAGCGGGCTGACGGTGTTCGGCGCTGGCGCTCTGGCCCAGGGCTTGGCCGGAGCATTCCCGGCCAGCATCGACAACGCCCCGTTCCTTCTTCCAGGGGAGGACGTGGCCATCCGCCACAAGCTCATCCAGTGGGTGGAGGCCAAGGGGCTGCGCCTGCGCATCGTGGGGGAATTCGACGACAGCGCCCTGGTGAAGTCCTTCGGCCAGGCCGGGGCCGGGTTGTTTGTGGCGCCCACGGCCATCGCCGGGCACGTATGCGAGCAGTACAAGGTCGTGGAGGTCGGACGCATTGATTCTGTGGTTGAACAGCTCTATGCAATCACGACCGAACGCCGTCTTACCCATCCGGCAGTCGTGGCGATAAGTAAGGCGGCGCGGCAGGATGTCTTTGGTGGGGGCAGGCACTGATCTAAACGAACGGCCAGCCCCTGACCTGCCGGGTTTCTTCGGACCACTCAATTCTTGAGGGTGGCCTCCCGGTTGAGGTTGTTCTGGGCTATGCGACCTGTAGTCGCGCTCGCTCCAGCTTGGCTCTCGTGGCCTATTCTGCTGATCCCTCTTCAGCCCGGGCGCATGTCATCACAAATGGGTGGTTCACTGCCGACGAAGTTTTGTCCGAGATATCAGATCAAAACCACGAATGAGCAGCAGTTGCCGAGACGTCCTGCCCAGGCCACAGAACAGCACACTTTCCGAACAATATAGGGCGTTGAAAATCGTTTTGGACGGCAGCCCTGGGATCCTCGGTCACCTCAGCCATCCGCGCGTTTGTGGGAAGCTTTTTTCCCGGCCACACCGCCAGTCACTCTCCACCCCCACGCGGAAAGGGAGACTACCGTGTCTTGCGCCAACTGGCTTGCTGACCTTTTGCCTCCCTTTGAAGGATCGGCTAGAATGCCTTCAGAGGGGGCTTGGAGCAAAGATGTCCGCACAGGGATTCTCCCATTTCATCCCAGTTCGAGGCAGCTTGGACACTTCTCACGTGTCCCGTACGTGTCCCGAACTATCAGAAATGACCAGGGTAAGCTCCGACGCAAATTGCTGAAGTAATAAATAATTCCTTACAAACAACTGGTGGCACCAGGGGGGGGAATCATTCCCCCCGGAAAAGAGTCCTAATAGAACTCTTCGGTCCAGCCCTCTGCGGTTATGCAGCGCCTGGGACACAGGCTGATGGCCTCGCGCACCTCGTCGTGGGTGGCGTGCTGCCTCTTCAGGCTGGGCCGCCCCGTGTCCTCGTCCCACTCAAAGATGTCCGGACAGATGTCGCAGCAGCCGGAGCAGGCGTTGCACTCGGACCGGTCGACGAACACCTCGTGAAGCGTGGCGCCCTCTTGCGCAGAGGGCTGTTGGGTGCCGGCCTGTTGGGGAGCGGGCTGAAGCATGGCTTGGCCTCCGAAGGTCTTTCGACACTCCCGGGGCGGCGCAGGCCGGAAGCGTCAGACGTTGAAGCGGAACTCGATTATGTCGCCGTCATGCACATAGTAATCTTTACCCTCAAGTCTGGCAAGACCCAGCTCCTTGGCTTTCTTGAAATCGCCGGCCTTGAGGAAGTCGGCGTAGCCGATGACCTCGGCCCGGATGAAGCCCTTCTGGAAGTCCGTGTGGATGACCCCGGCGGCCTCGGGCGCGGTGGCGCCCACGCGCACGGGCCAGGAGCGGACCTCCGGCGGCCCGGCGGTGAGGAAGCTCATGAGGCCGAGGAGCTTGTACGTGCGCGAGATGACCATGGACAGCGCGCTCTCGGTGAGCCCCAGGTCGGCCAAAAACATGGCCCGGTCCTCGGGGTCTTCGATGGCGGCGAGTTCGCGCTCCAGGCGCGCGCTCACAGCCATGTGCATCTGGCTCAGGCCGTCGGCGGGCAGCTCGAACGCGCCCATGTCCTTCTCGGCGATGTTCCAGGTGTAGAGGATGGGCTTGGCCGAGAGGAAGCGGTAGCCGCGCATGCAGGGCTCAAAGCACAGCGCCGGGTCCACGCGCAGGGGCTTTTCGTCATCCAGAAGGGCTCTGGCCTTGGCCAGACATTCCTCCTCCCTGGTGTCGACCAGCTCCTTGTTCTTCTTCTTGTCGCTCTGCATGCGCTCCTGGCGCTTCTCGATGACCGCCAGGTCGCTGACCAGCAGGTCGGCCTCCACCGCGCCATACTGCTGCCTGGGATCGGCCAGGCCGGAGTAGGCGTCGAGCACGCAGAGCAGGCAGTCGTAGGGGCGGATGTCGTTCAGCACTTTTTCGCCCAGACCAACGCCCTTGCCGCCGCCGCCGGGCACGTCCAGGTACTCGATCTCGCTCAAGGTGACCTTTTTGGGATTGAACAGCCGAATGAGCGGCTCCAGGCGCGGCTCGGGCACCTTGACCATGGCGCGGTTTCCGGCGGTGGCGGCCTTTTCGCCGGCCAGGGCGGCGAACATGTCGGTCTTTCCGGAGCCGGAAAAACCGAAGATGGCGGTTTTCATGGGGAATCCTTGTGTTGTCGATGTGGGCTTGCGTGTCTCGCAGGGCGTGGAGTGTAGGCGGGAACCGGGCCGGAGGCAAGCCCGGCCTGGGAGCCTCAAGGGCGTTTGAATCCGCAAGCGAATTGCCGTAGTGTGGGGCCACGAGAAATGCGAGGGGGACACCCATGTCGGGCGAGGCGAACATCTATCTCATCGGCGCGCGGGCCAGCGGCAAGACCACCCTGGGCCGCAGGCTGGCGGCGAAACTCAAGCGCCCCTTTGTGGACACGGACCAGCGCGTGCTCTTGCGCACGGGCAGGACCGTGGCCGAGATCGTGGCCGCGGGCGGCTGGGAGGCCTTCCGCGAGGCCGAGACCCTGGCCCTGTCCGAGGTGGCGGTGTTCACCGGGCAGGTGGTGTCCTGCGGCGGGGGCATCGTGCTCGCGCAGGAGAACTGCGAGCTGCTGGCGGGCGGCCGGGTGTTCTACCTCCAGGCCCCGGCAGGGGTGCTGGCCGAGCGCCTGGAACATTCGCCGGGCCAGGCCCAGCGGCCCTCGCTCACGGGGGCGGACATCGCGTCCGAGGTGCGCCAGGTGCTGGCCCAGCGCGAGGCGCTGTACCTCGGCTGCGCGCACGTGGTGCTGCGCGCGGACCAGCCGCTGGAAGCCCTGGTGGACGAGGCCATGGCCGAGATCAAGCGTTTGGAAGGGCGCCTGGAGGGCCGCCAGTAGGGCCGGGATTCGCCGCGCCGGGAGCGGCGTTGCCAGGGCCGCGCGAATCCCGTAGCATGTTTTCTGGTCGGAAGGCCGCAGGGCGTCTTCAGCACGGGCGCGGCGCAGGCGCAGCAGGAGAGGGGCATGGGTTCGTGGAAGATCGAGCGTGAGTTGGCCCATGGGCTAAAGTCCGACGGCCTGCCGCAGTTCCTGCGGGAGCTGGCCGACGCGCTGGAGGCAGGTGCTGCCGATGTCGTTGCCGACGGCCAATTCGGCGGCCTGCCCCTGCGCGGCCTGCGCAAGCTGGTGCTGGTGGCCGAGCTCCGGGACGCAGGGCTCGGCGTGAAGCTCAAGGCCAAGCGCAGTGGCGAGGTCCGCGTGCCTACAGTCGGCAGGGAAGCCAGCAGGGACACGCACAAGGCTGCGCCCGTTGACAAGGCCAAGGACACGCACAAGGGCAAATCCCAGGCAACGCGCGAGAAATACCGCCTGCTCAAGAAGGCCCTGCAAGTGGAGTTCAAGGGCCTGCAGGCGAGGGCCCGCGAGGGCCAGCTGCCGGACGCCGAGACCCTGGAGAGCTTCCTCGGCCTGGCCGAGCTCATGGCCCAGGGCGAGCAGCCGGTGAGCGGCGCGGCCCTGGCGGAGATGGCCCCGGCCAATGTGGCCTTTCTGGACGACTGCCAGGCCCTGCGCCGGGCGTATTCGGCGCGCGACGCCTCGGCCCTGGGCGCGGTGCTGGAGCGCCTGGCCCGGCGCAAATCAGCCTGCCACGCGCAGTTCCGCTAAAAGGAGCGCAAATACCATGCACCGGCACGACGCAAGCGGGCACGACGGCAGCGGGAACGGTTGTTGCCACGACGCAGAGCACGCCCTGACCCCGGACATCACCGAGGCCGACGAGCGGCTGTTCGCGGCCATCACGTCCACCCGGCTGGACGAGGCCGCCAGGCAGCGCATCGTCCAGCCCGCCGCGGTCCAGCCGAGCCAGGAGGCCGTGCTGGCCGTGCACTGGCACCCGGAGTTCGTGCCCATGGAGCTCATCCGCGCGCGCATCGAGGCCACCTACCCGGCCATGCGCACGCAGCTCATCATCCCCACCCAGCACAACGAGCTCATGGAGTATGGGCCCTACACCGGGGTCGAGGCGGACTGCTACTCGCGCGGCTTCAATCAGAAGGTCCAGATATTGCTGCACTTCCGCACCGAGCGCTTGAGGGACGCCAGCGTGCTGAAAAGCATGCTCGCGCACACCCTGAACTACCGCTCCACCCAGCTCTTCGACTACCTGAAGGCCGTCACCGGCGAGGACGACGCAGTCCTGTCCGCCGCCGCGCGCGAGACGGGCTCGGAGGAGGACCTGGTGGGGCTGGCGCGCATCCTCTGCGCCAAGCTCTCGGCCCTGGTGGAGAAGCAGCGCGACACCCTGCCCCAGGACGCCTTCAAGAACAAGCTGGTGCGTAATTTTGTGGACGGCTTCCGGCCGGAGCTGGGCGACCGGCAGGTGAACCGCGCCCAGGTCTTCCTCAAGGCCGTGAAGCAGATGGTCAAGGCCCAGTTCCCGCTGACCTATTTCTACCGCACCACGGAGTTCATCGAGGAGGCGCGGGCGCTGGGCGGCGGAGTGGTCATCCCGCACCCGGAGCAGTTCTGGCCCATCCTGCTGGCCGAGTACGACGTGGACGGCTACGAGGTCTGGAACCCGCAGTCCCAGCGCTACACCGAGTTTCTCATCAACGTTTTGCACGAGAAGAACCGTCGCCGGGCTGCGGGCGCGCGGCGCATGCTGGTGTTCATGGGCGATGACACGCACATGGGCGAGAAGACTTATGCGCCGGGCAACGGCAATTCGTCCAAGCTCCGGCGCGAGATCGGCCTGCAGCCGGCCTGGGACGACCTGTCCATCGGCAAGAAGCTCATCGTGGCCGACATGGACCGGGTGCGCGTCATCGAAGAGTACGCCGCGCGGCTTGACGGCTAGCGCGTCTTCCATCGGGAGAGGGGGTTTTTATGGGTCATGACCAGAGGTTTGTCTTTGAATCCGTGCAGGATGCGGGCAGCATCCGCAAGTACCTGGAGGCCGTCATGGAGGGCCTGGACAAGGGGCGGCTGGTGGTGGCCACCGGGACCGAGGAGTTCGTGCTGGAGCCCGCCGGGCTGCTCAACTTCACGGTGAAGGCGCGCCGCCGGGGCGGGGAGGGGCGGCTGTCCCTGGCCATCACCTGGAAGTGCCCGGATGACGAGGCCCCCAGGTTCGGCGAGACCCTGAGCATCAAGGCCTAGGCTGTCATGCTCGCGCTGGAGGGACTTGAGGAGAATTTCCGCTTCCTGGTGCTGGAGGTGACCAGCCAGGTCAGCGAGACCCGCGCCTTTTTGTCCGCGCCCAGTCACGAGGGCTACGACAAGGTCGTCTCGCGCGACGACTACATCGACAACCTGAAGAACATCGTGGAGGAGAAGTGCTTCTCCAAGATCCACACCGAGCGCGGGCTGTCCAAGCGCGACATCGACCGCATCCGGGGCCTGCAGATCATCTCCGGCAACCTGGAGCGCATCGCCGACTACTGCGTGAACATCGCCGGGCAGATGCGCTACCTGCATGACAAGGACCTGCTGGCGCGCCGCGACCCCGGCCCGCTGTTCGACATCATTGAGGAGAGCCTCTCGCGCATCCTTGAGGTGCGCTCCCGGGCCGAGGTGGCCGGGGCGCTCGGCATCTGCCGCGCCGAGTTCGAGCTGGACCGGCTCTACAAGGAGGCCTTCGACCATTTCATGAACGATCTCAGGCGGGGCCGCGAGATCGAGAACAGCATCACGGCCATCTTCATCTTCCGCTACCTGGAGCGCATCGGCGATTCGCTCCTGAACATCGGCGAGGCGCTGCTCTTTTCGGTCATCGGCGAGAAGATCAAGATCGAGCAGTTCCAGGCCCTGCAACAGAACCTCTCCAAGAGCGGCTTTGAGGGCGATGTGGGGGACATCGACTTCCGTTCCATCTGGGGCACGCGCTCGGGCTGCCGCATCGGCCGGGTGACCTCGCGCGACGCCGCGCCGGACCCGGCCCAGAGCGGCATCTTCAAGGAGGGCAACCTGAAGAAGATGCGCCGCGAGCGCGAGAACATCGAGTTCTGGGCGCGCGTCTCGCCCGGCACCGGCCCGCGCATCTTCAGCTACCACGAGGACGGGGAGAGCGCCTCCATGCTCGTGGAGTTTCTGCCCGGCTGCACCTGGAACGAGGTGGTGCTCACGGCGGAGTGGGACATCCTGGAGGACGCCATCTTCGTCTTCGAGCAGACCGTGGGCGACATCTGGCGCGCCACCCTGGAGCGCGGCCCCCTGGCCGTGGACTTCATGGCCCAGCTGGACAGGCGTCTGGCTGCGGTGCGCCACGTGCATCCGGACTTCTTCCGCAGGTCGCGTTGCCTGGGCCAGGTGCCGCTGCGCTCCACCGAGGAGCTCTTCCAGGCCTGCCGGGAGATCGAGGCCGCGCTCTCAGCGCCCATGACCGTGCTGCTGCATGGGGACTTCAACGCCAACAACATCGTCTACGACCACTCGGCCCCGCGCGTGCACTACGTGGATCTGCACCGCTCCCGCCGGGGCGACTGGGTGGAGGACGTGAGCGTGTTCCTGGTGTCCTTCTTCCGCATGCCCATTTTCGAACCCGCCCTGCGCGGGCGCATCAACCACATGATCGCCTCGTTCTTCGCCCACGCGCACGTCTTTGCCGACGACATCGGCGACACCGCCTGGCAGGCCCGGCTGGCCCTGGGGCTCACCCGGTCCCTGTTCACGTCCACGCGCTTCGAGCTGAACTACGACTTCGCCCGGGAGATGTCCCTGCGCGCCCACTACCTCATGGAGGGGCTGGCGGAGCACCGGGCCCTGCACGAGCAAGCGGGCACGCCCTGGGAGGACTACCGTCTGCCCAGGGCGGTGCTGTTCATGTAAGGGGGGGGCGAGGAGATGCGCATCGCAGTCGTGGGCATACCCGGAGGCTGGTCTTCGGAGGCCTTGGCGGACGCCGTGGCCCAGGCCACGGGGAAACGCCTGCTGGTGGACCTGGACGCCGCGCGGCTGGACCTGGCCACGGGCCAGGTGCTCTGCGGCGGGCCGGGCCCCGGCGCCATAGACCTCTGCTCGCTGGACGCCGTGCTCATCAAGAAGGCCGCGCCGCAGTATTCGCCGGACATGCTCGACCGCCTGGAGCTTTTGCGCTTCGTGGCCGGCCGGGGCGTGCCCTGTTTCTCCGACCCTGCGCTGATCCTGCGCCTGGTGGACCGCCTGGCCTGCAGCGTGACCCTGTCCCTGGCCGGGCTGCCCCTGCCGCCGACAACGGTCACCGAGGACCTTGCCTGCGCCCTGGACGCCGTGCTGGGCTATGGCCGCGCGGTGCTGAAGCCGCTGTTCACGTCCAAGGCGCGCGGCATGGTCCTGCTGGACGCGGCACGCATCGGCCGGGACGCTGCGCGGCTGGTCCTGGAGCGCTTCCACACGGCCAACCGGGTCATGTACATCCAGCAGGCCCTGGACCTGCGCGGCCAGGACCTGGGCGTGTGCTTTCTGGGCGGCGAGTACCTGGGCACCTACGCCCGGCGCAAGCACGTCAGTCCTGACTCCGGCGGCGTCCTTCCTGATCCGGGCGGCCCAGGCTCGGCCTGGAGCACCAGCACCGAGAGCGGCGGCCGTTACGCCGCCTTTGACCCGCCCCTGGAGATCATCGAGCTGGCCGAGCGCGCCCAAAAGCCCTTTGGCCTGGACTTCACCTGCGTGGACGTGGCCCTGACCGACAGCGGCCCCTACGTCTTCGAGGTCTCGGCCTTTGGCGGCTTCCGGGGGCTCAAGCAGGCGCGCGGCATCGACGTGGCCGGGCTGTTCACGGCCCATGTTCTGCGCCGCCTGAGGCAGGGAGCCCAGGCGTGAGCGGTCTTGGTTTTGCGGACATTGCGCGGAGTTACGCCGCGCGGTTCCCGGCGCGCTTCGGTCTGCGGCTGCGCCTGGAGGAGCTTTGCGTCGGCGTGCGCAGCAATTCCGCCGTGGTGCTGGACGACCTGCGCGGGTATTTCGGGAGCTTTGTGCAGGCCGCCGCCCCTTCTGACACGAGCGCCCCGGCGGACCTGGAGTTCCTGCTGCTGGAAGCGCCGGTTGAGGCGCCGCCCGTGCCGCTCGCGGTCAAGCCCCATGCGCCGGGCAAGCGCCCGGACAAGGAGCGTTTTGCCGATCTGCCGGGCGGTATTTCGTGTGAGGGCGGCGGCGGGCGCGTGGTGCGCAAGCAGGCCACAGGCATGCTGTTCTTGTTCGGCGCTGGGGTGAACATAGCGCCCAATATTGCCACCAATATTGCTGTCAACATTGCCGCCAATATTGCAGTCGGCCCGTGCGCGGCCAACCGCAACCAGCTGGTGAATTTTCTCTGCGCGCGCTACATGGAGCGCCGCCTGGCCGCGGGCTGGATGCTCGGCCACGCCGCCGGGGTCGCCCGCCCGCTTGCGCAGGGCGGCAAGGCCCTCGCCCTGTGCGGGTTCGCGGGCATGGGCAAGTCCACCCTGGCCCTGCACCTGCTCGCGCGCGGCCTGGACTTCGTGAGCAACGACCGGGTGCTGGTGGAGCCTGCTGGCGGGGGGCACGGGCCGGTGCTGCACGGCATCCCCAAGCACCCGCGCCTGAACCCCGGCACGGCGCTGGGCAACCCGGCCCTGGCCGCGCTGTTGGCCCCTTTTCTGGAAACGGCCCTGCCCGTGGCCGCCCGCAGCGCCTACGCGGGCCTCTCGCCGGAGAAATTGCGCCAGGTCGAGGACAAGTTTGACGCGCCCATCGACAGCTGTTTCGGACCCGGCGCCGCCTGCTCCGGTCCAGCCCAAGGACAGTCGCGCTTCCGGCTGGCCGCGCCGCTCTCCGGGGTGGTGGTGCTGAACTGGACCCACGGCCACGGGGCGCTTGTGGCCCGGCGGGTGGACCTGCGCCAGCGCCCGGACCTGCTGGAGGCCCTGCGCAAGCCGCCGGGGGTGTTCTACCTGCCCCAGGCCATTGCCGGGCGGGCGCGGCTGACGCCAGAGCAGTGCCTGGAGGCCCTTGACGGCGTTCCGGCGCTGGAGCTTTCCGGCGGGGCGGATTTTGAGGCCGCGGCGAGGGCCTGCGAGGAATTTTTGGGCGCCTGAAACGCCCGTCGTCGTCAATCCACAGGGCCACAGGGCCACAGGGCCACAAGGCCACAGGGCCACAAGGACACAGGGCCACAAGGCCACAAGGACGGTACCAGATGAGCGGCAACACCTTCGGCACCCTGTTTCGACTGACCACCTTCGGCGAATCCCACGGCCCGGCCCTTGGCGGCGTGGTGGACGGCTGCCCGCCGGGCCTCGCCATTTCCGAGGCCATCATCCAGGCCGAGCTGGACCGCCGCAAGCCCGGCCAGGGCGGCGTCGCCGCCACCGCGCGCCAGGAGGACGACGCCGTGCGCCTGCTCTCCGGCGTGTTCGAGGGGCTGACCACGGGCACGCCCATCGGCTTTGTCATCGAGAACCAGGACCAGCGCTCGCGCGACTACTCGAAGATCATGGACGTGTACCGGCCCGGCCACGCGGACCTGACCTTTGACGCCAAGTTCGGCCTGCGCGACTACCGGGGCGGCGGGCGCTCGTCGGGCCGGGAGACCGTGTCCCGTGTTGCCGGTGGCGCCATCGCCCAGGAGCTGCTGGGCGCGCAGGGCATCCATGTCCAGGCGGCCTGCGTGGAACTGGGCGGCATCCCGGCCACCGGGCGCGACTTTGGCGGGGCGCTCGCGCGGCCTTTCTTCAGCGCGGACGCGGACGTGGTGGCAGCCTGGGAGGACCGGGTGCGCCAGGTCAAGGCCGAGGGCGACACCCTGGGCGGCGTGGTGGAGATCCGCGCGTTGGGCGTGCCTGCGGGCCTGGGCGAGCCGGTGTTCGACAAGCTGGACGCGCGGCTGGCGTTTGCGCTCATGGGCGTGGGCGCGGTCAAGGGCGTGGAGATCGGCGCGGGCTGTGCGGCTGCGCGCAGGCTCGGCAGCGAGAACAACGACCAGATCACCCCGGACGGCTTCTGCTCCAACCACGCCGGGGGCATCCTGGGCGGCATATCAAGCGGCCAGGAGCTCATCGCGCGCGTGTTCGTCAAGCCCATCCCGTCCATCGGCAAGGAGCAGCAGACCGTGAACCGCCAGGGCGAGGCCGTGCGCCTGTGCATCGGCGGCCGCCACGACATCTGCGCCATCCCGCGCATCGTGCCGGTGTTGAAGGCCATGGTCATGCTGACCCTGGCGGATTTTGTGCTCTTGCAGCGGCGGTTGGGGCGGTAAAGTAGCGTTCAAACCACCGGCGGCAGGTCCGGCACCATAATCTCCGGCTCCATGTGGATGGTCACGCGGACCAGCTCCGGCAGGCGCGCGCGCAGGGCGGCCTCAAGGGCCACGGTAACGTCGTGGGCGCGGGTGATGGGCGTCTCGGGGTGCATGCGGCAGTGGAACGAGGCCCCGAAGCGCGCGCCCGAGCGGTGCAGCGTGAGCTTGTGCATGTCGCACACCCCGTCCGTCTCCTCCACGATGTCCGCGATGGCCTGGGTGAGCGCCTGGGCCGCCTCGCCGTGTTCGGGCATGGGCGCCGGGTGCGCGCCCTCGGGCTCGATGTGCGTGACCACGCTGAGCACGGGCCCAAGCTCGCGGCGCAGGGCCTTTTCCATGTCCGTGACGCGCGCGTGGGCCTGGGCCAAGGACAGAGTGCCCGGCACCTCGGCGTGCAGGTCCAGCGTCAGGCCCTCGTCGAGCTGGCGCACCTGGATGTCGTGCGCGCCCAGGCCGGACAGCCCGGCCACCGCCCGCACGCGCTCCAGAAGCCCGCTGGCCCCTTGCTCCTGCGGCTTGACCTCGACCATGACATCCGCGTCGTGCAACAGCGCGCGCACGGCCTCCCGGGCCCCCTGCGCCACCTGATGGGCCTCGCTGGCATCCAGCCCGGGCTGGACCAAGAGGCGCATGTCCACGAAGCTGGCCGGGCCGCTCTGGCGCACGCGCACGCGCCGCACGCCGGTCACGCCGGGCAGGGCCAGCATGGCCCGTTCGATCTGGCCCGTGGCCTCATGCACCCCGGCGTCCAGAAGCACGTCCACGGCCTGGGCGCCGAGCCTCCAGCTGACCCAGAGCACGATGCCGCTGACCGCCAGGGCGGCCAGGGAGTCGGCCCGCAGGAGCCAGGGCTTGAGCACCGAGGTGGGGGCCACCAGGTCGGCCAGGGCCAGGGCGCCCAGGCCCGCCAGCACCACCAGGGACGACCAGATGTCTGTGGAGAAGTGCAGCGCGTCGGCCTCCAGGGCCTGGCTGTTGTGCTTCTTGGCCACGGCCAGCAGCATGCGCGAACGCGAGAAATCCACCACGACGGACACCACCATGACGCCCACGGCCCAGAGCGAGGCGTCGACCTCGCGCGGGTTGAAGAACAGCCGGTCCACGGCCTCGTAGATGATCCAGACGCAGGTGAGCAAGAGCAGCGCGGTTTCGGCCAGGGCCGAGAGGTTCTCGACCTTGCCGTGGCCATAGGGGTGCTTGGCGTCCGGCGGCACGGCCGAGAGGCGCACGGCGAACAGCGTGACCCCGGCGGCCACCAGGTC
>CAZXZF010000017.1:0-16035 GCA_964645095.1 uncultured Desulfocurvus sp.
GGCGGCTTCTGGATCGCGCTCATCGGCACCTTCCACGTGTTCCTGGCGCACTTCGCCGTGGGCGGCGGCCTGTACCTGACCTTGACCGAGATCTACGCCCGCAGGACGGGCAGCCCGGCGCTCCTGGCGCACGTCAAGAAGCACACGCGCTTCTTTGTGCTCATCACCATGGTCGCGGGCGGCGTCACGGGCGTGGGCATCTGGTTCATCATCGGGCTCTTGTCGCCCCAGGCCACGAGCACCCTGCTCAAGGTCTTCGTCTACGGCTTCGCCACGGAGTGGGTCTTCTTCCTCTGCGAGATCGTGGCCCTGCTGGTGTACCACTACGGCTTCGAGCGCATGGAGCCCAAGGACCACATCCGCATGGGCTGGCTGTATTTCCTCTTTGCCTGGCTCTCGCTGTTCACCATCAACGGCATCGTGGGCTTCATGCTCACCCCGGGCAAGTGGCTGGTCACGCACAATTTCTGGGACGGCTTCTTCAACCCCACCTTCTGGCCGCAGCTCTTCCTGCGCACGGCCATCGCCCTGACCCTGGCCGGGCTGTTCGCGTTCGTCACGGCCACGCGCATCCCCAGGGTGAACGGCCAGGCCGACGACCGCGAGCGCATGGTGCGCCTGGCCGCGGCCTGGACCATCCTGCCGCTTCTGGCCTGCTTCGCCGCGGGCTGGTGGTACATAAAGGCCCTGCCCGAGCCCCAGCAGCAGATGGTGCTGCTGCGCTCGGCGCGCATCGCGGGCTTCCTGCGCGACTTCCAGTACTTCGGCGCCGCAGCGGCCCTGGGCGCGCTGGTTCTGGCCGTGCGCATGCCCGGCGCCATCCGCTTCCCCCTGGCGCTGTGCGTCCTGCTCACGGGCTGGGGGCTCATCGGCAGCTTCGAGTTCGTGCGCGAGGCCGCGCGCAAGCCCTACCTCATCTACGGCCACACCTATTCCAACGGCATCCAGGTGGGTGCGGACAAGACCGTTGGCGAGGCCGGCTACCTGGCCACGGCCAAGTGGGCGCGCATCCGCGAGATCACCCCGGAAAACCGCCTGGCCGCAGGCGCGGAGCTGTACCAGCACCAGTGCGCCAGCTGCCACTCCATCGGCGGCCCCATGAACGACATCAAGCCCTGGGCGGCCACGCTCACGGCGGAGGGCCTGACCGGCCTCTTGGAGTCCCTCAACCTGGCCAACCCGGCCATGCCGCCCTTTGTGGGCAACCGGCTGGAGCGCGAGGCCCTGGCCGCGTACCTCACCGAGGGCCTGCTCGGCATCCCGCCCGTGGTCGAGTCCCCGGTGGCCCTGACCGAGCTGCCCACCGTCATCCCGCCCTTTGACCCGGCCACGGACGAGTACGTGCTCCTGGCCTGGTCGGGCCTGGGCATGCACATGATCGTGGAATCCCAGGGCGTGTTCTCCCTGCGCCCGGACACCGCCCAGCTCTCGGCCCAGCTCATCCGGCGCGGCGACCCGCCAGCCAAGATCACAGACGGGGTGGAGCTGACCTGCGCGGTGGAGGGGGCCAAGGAGGGCGGCGGCCAGCCCGTGGACATGAAGATCATGGAGGGCCGCGACTGGTTCATGGCCCCGGCCATCCACATCAGCCCGCGCGGCGCCTCCGGCGGCTTCAACCCCTACCCGCTGGTGACGGTGGAGGCCCGCGACGCGGCCACCAAGACCGTCCTGGCGCGCACCAGGGCCGTGCTGCCCGTGTCCGACGAGGTGGGCTGCGCCTCCTGCCACGGCGGCACCAGGGCGGGCACCGAGGCCGGACCGGGCATCAGCCCGGAGACGGGCCAGAACATCCTGCGCATCCACGACCGCATGAACCGCACCAGCCTGGGCGCCCAGGCCAAGGCGGGCAAGCCCGTGGCCTGCACCTCCTGCCATGCCGACCCGCTCACCGGCGCCGAGGGCCAAGGCGGGCTGCTCGGCATCTCCAGCGCGCTGCACGGCTTCCACGCCAGCACGCTCAAGGGACGCGGGGCCGAGGCCTGCGCCCGCTGCCACCCCAGCCGCCCCGAGGGCGCGACACGCTTCCTGCGCGGCCTGCACGGCCAGATCGGACTGGACTGCACCGCCTGCCACGGCACCCTGGAAGACCACGCCGTGGGCCTGCTCAAGCGCGAACTCGAAGCCGGCAAGCGCGGGGCCAAACGCCTCCTGACCCAGATCACCCCGCAGTCCGGCCCGCAGGCGAACATCCCGCCACGCACGGCCTGGACCCAGACCACGGACTGCCTGGCCTGCCACCAGGAGTTCGGCGCGCCTGACCTCAGCCGCGGCTTCGGCAACTGGACCAAGGGCGCACCGGAACGCTTCAAGAGCCGCCTGGACGAGATGGGCGCGCTGTCCTGTCCGGCCTGCCACGGCGCACAGCACGCCCTGTACCCGGCGCTCAACCCCTACGGAGCCGACCGCGACAACATCCAGCCCCTGCAATACCAGAAGCTGGCCAAGCCCCTGGGGGCAAACGGCAATTGCCCGGTCTGCCACAAGGTCAAGAAGACCGACTCGCTGCACCACCCGAACACCATCCGCAAGCCATAAGGAAGCAACATGATCGCACGCGAATGGAAATGCCTGTGCCCCCGGCGGCACCGCGAAGGGTTCCTCAAGCACCTGGATCTGACCGGCGTGCGCGAGGCCAAGGCCACCCCAGGCTTCCTGGGCCACCAGGTGCTGGAGCGCCTGTGCGAGACCTGCCCCGCCGGGCGCTCCAGCGCCGTGGAGATAGGCCTGGTGACGTACTGGGAGTCCTGGGAGGCGGTGCACGTCTTTGCCGGGATCAACCCGGAACGCGCCGTGCTGTATCCCGGCGACGAACGCTTCGAGATCGTGCCGGACAAGCACGTGCGCCACTACGAGGTGCTGGAGAACGAGCTGAAGTAATTGCGGCCAAAGGCCGGGAGATGCCTCCGGCGGCCAAAGGCCGGGAGATGCCTCCGGCGGCCAAAGGGCCTGAGGCCCTCTGGACTCCCCGTAGGGCCTGGGCCGGGGTGGCCTGGGCAAAGGCGTTGGTTGGGCTGGCCGACAACAATGCGCGCGGGTTTTTGAGCGGAGACGCTCAAAAACCCGCGCGCGGTTGGCCCCCCTTCCGGGGGAGGAGTGTCGAGCCTGGACAGATTTTTTTTGGTTGGAGCTGCCGGGAGCATATTGGAATGTGAAGCCTCGATGTCTGGTCGCGCAACAGCTTTTGAAGAATTTCCCCCATGACTCTCCCATGATCACCCAAAGCCGAAAGGGCTGTTTCAGGTTCCTCCTGAAACAGCCCTTTCGGCGTAATGGGGATTCCAAAGGGCCTCAGGCCCTTTGGCGGGGTCCAGGGGCAGCGCCCCTGGTCTCTCTTCTGTTAGCGTCCGCCCCGTTTGCCGCCGGATTTCTTGCCGCCGACCTTTTGGCCGATGGCGTTTCTGCCGCCCGGGCTCTTTGTGCCGGAGCTTTTGCCTGCGCCCTGGCGTTTTTGCCGGGCCTGGTCGGCGCGGCGGCGGTCCTCCATGGCGTGCTGTTCGCGGCGGGTGGCGCGGGGCCGGTGCGTTGCGGTCTCGCCGCCCTCGCCGCCGGTGCCTGGCGCGCCCTTGCGGTCCAGGACCAGTTCCAGGTCGATCTCCAGGCGGTCCAGGTGCGCGCCCAGGAGCTTCACGCGCACGGCCTGCCCGGCCCGGATGACGCGGCCGGTGCGGCTGCCCACGAGCATCTCGCGTTCCTTGAAATAGCCGTAATAGTCGTCGAGCATGGTCGAGAGCCGAATGAAGCCCTCGGACAAGACCTCGGTCAGCTCCACCCAGAACCCGTAGTCCATGAGCCCGGTGACCACGCCCGCGAACTCCCGGCCCTCCTGGCCGCGCAGCACCATGCAGACGTAGCGCTTGTGGCATTCGCGCTCGGCTTCCTGGCTCACGCGTTCGCGCGCCGAGAGGTGCTGGCCCATCTCGGCCAGCTTCTTGAAGCCCGGCACGGGCAGGGACAGGTCGCCCAGGGCGCGCTTGAGCAGCCGGTGCACGATGAGGTCGGCGTAGCGCCGGATGGGCGAGGTGAAGTGCGCGTAGCTCTCGCTGGCCAGGCCGTAGTGGCCCTCGTTGTCCGGCTGGTACTTGGCCTGCTTCATGCTGCGCAGCACCAGGCGGTGCACCAGGAACTCGCGCTCCGTGCCATGAACCGAGGCCAGCATGCGGCCCAGGGCCTGGGGCGTGAAGTCCTCCTCGCTGAAGCGTCCGGGCTTGGCCTTCTTGGGCGCGGCCTCGCCGTCCAGGCGCTCCAGCAGGGTGTACAGGGTCTCCAGCTTCTCCTGGTCCGGCGCGGCGTGCACGCGGTACATGCAGGGCAGGGCGTGGGCCTGCAGGTATTCCGAGACCGCCTCGTTGGCGGCGATCATGAACTCCTCGATGAGCTGGTGCGCGAAGTGCCGCACCTTGGGCAGCACGGACGTGGGCTGGCCGTTTGCGTCGAACTGGACTTCCCCTTCAGGAAGATCGAAGTCCAGGCTGCCGCGCTCGATGCGGCGCTGGCGCATTTTCCGGGCCAGCTCCTCGGCAATGTCGAGCATGGCCAGCACGGCGTCGCCCGCAGCGTTTCCCAGGCTGGCCGCGACCTCGGTTTTGAGGGTGGCCCGCGCCTCGGGCAGCTTGTCCACGCAGACGTCGCGCGCGCGGGAGTACGTCAGGCGAGCAAAGCTGTTGATGACCGCGTTCATGACGCGCACCTCGCCGGGCAGGCCCTGGTCGCTGAAGTCCAGGCGCACGGCCATGGACAGCCGGGGCACGCCGGGGTTCAGGCTGCACAGGCCGTTTGACAGGGCCTGGGGGAACATGGGCTCCACCGAGGACGGGAAGTAGTAGGAGTTGGCGCGCTCATAGGCCTCGCGGTCCAGGGCCGAGCCCAGGGGCACGTAGTGGGCCACGTCGGCGATGGCCACCCAGAGCACATAGCCCTTGCCCTTGCGCTCCACAAAAATGGCGTCGTCGAAGTCGCGCGCGGTCTTGCCGTCGATGGTCACAAAGGGGGTCTGGCGCAGGTCCTCGCGGTTGGCGAAGTCGGCCTGGCCCGGCACCTTCGGGAGCGCTGCGGCTTCCGCGAGCGCGTCGTCCGGGAAGGTTGTGGGCACGCCGTGGTTGGCCTTGACCAGGGCCTCCTGGACCTGGGCCAGGGACTCCGGCCCCAGGCGTTCGATGATGGTTCCGGCCCAGAGCGCCTGGTCCACCTGTTCGCCGGGCGCGCAGAGCGCGATGTCGCCCTTGGCGAGGCCCAGGCCCGGGTCCACGCCCTCGACCAGGATGGCGAAGTCCAGGCGCGGGTCCGTGGGGCGGCAGAGCAGGCTGTCCTGCCCGGCCGAGCGCATGACGCGCACGGTCAGGACGTTGCGGCCGCGCTCGATGATGCGCACCACGCGGCCCTCGTGGTTCCGGGTGGCGTGCTCGCGGGTGATGGCCACGGCCACGCGGTCGCCGTTCCAGGCCCCGCTCGTGTCCTGGCCCAGGAACACGTCCTTGCGCCGGGGGTCGTCGGGGATCAGGAAGGCCACGCCGGAGCGCTGGACCTGCACCTTGCCGGTGATCAGGTTCACCCGCTCGATGGGCGCGTAGGCCCGGCCCAGCTGGATGAGCTTGCCCTCGGCCACGAGGTCTTTCAGCATGTCCTCGACCTCGCCGCGCTTGCGGCGGTGCAGGCCCAGGGCCTCCACAAGGTCGTCCGGGGCCAGCGGGCGTTTGGCCTCGCGCAGGAGCTTCTGCAGGGTCTTGTGGTCCGTGGGCAGGGGCGGCATGCTGGGGTTCTTGTTCTTCTTTTTCATCGTCATCTCACATGGTTGAAGGAAATTCAGGGGGCCGCCAGGGGAGGTCCTGGGCGGCTGGGAGGGGGCTGGCCAGGAGGCGCCGTGGGACAGGCGCAGTGGACAGGGGGCAGAGGCTTGAGCCTAGGCCAGCTCTTTCTGCATGGCCTCGCGATAGGCCAGGCTGTGGTGCGCGGCCAGCTCCTGAAAGCGCGCGCCGAACCAGTCGTCAAAGTCCACATCCGTGTTGTACTTCGGGCCGAAGCGCAGCTCGGTGCGCAGGGTCCAGAAGCCGCCGGTATTGTCCAGGAGCCGCAGCTTCACGGCGTCCTTGGCCGTCACCACCACGTGCGCGCCATCCGCTGTTTCGCGGATCTTGGCCACGTCGGCCTGGGTAAAGGCGTGGTGGTCGGCAAAGGCCAGCACCTGCTTCGGCTCGCGGCCCAGGAGCCTGGCCGCCGTGGCCGCGGCCTGGGCCGGGTCGGCGATGCCGCTGGCGAGCACAAAGTCCGCGCCGCCCAGGTCGCCCGCGCGGGCCGAGCCGTCCAGGCGCGCCAGGCCCTTGGGCTTCAGGGCAAAGGTGAAGATGGGCTTGCCCAGCGGGCGCAGGCGCTCTTCTATGGCCTGGGACAAACCGGGCTGCCTGCCCTGCACCACCTTGATCAGAAAGGCCGAGGCCCGGGCCAGGGCGCCTGCGCCCTCGCGCCAGGAGCCTGCCGGGCAGACGCGTCCCCAGCCTTCGAGGAGGTCCGCCGTGGTCAGCAGCACCAGGTCGATGTCCCGGGCCACGCCCAGGTGCTGGAAGCCGTCGTCCAGGAGCACGAAGTCCGGGTCAAAGCGCTCGCAGGCCCAGATGCCGCCGCGCCTGCGCCTGGGGTCGACCACGATGCGCGCCAGGCGGTGGCTCTTGGCCAAAAGCAGGGGTTCGTCGCCCGCCTGGGCCGGGTCCGCGCCCGGGGTCACGAGCAGGGGCAGGCGCTTCGGCTTGGCCCCATAGCCCCGCGTGAGCACCACGCCGTGCTCCTCGCGCTTGCCGGCCCAGCGCAGGAGGTGCCCGCAGAGCGGGGTCTTGCCCGACCCGCCCCAGCCGATGTTGCCCACGCTGATGCTGGGGCACGGCGGCCGCCATACGCCGAGGGTGCCGCGCTCGTACAGCCAGCGGCGCAGGCCCATGGCCTGGGCGTACAGCGCGCCAAGGGGCAGCAGGAGGGGCCTCAGGCGGCGTTGGAGTTCGGGGATGTTCGGCATGGGGATTGCGGGGGCCGCCCCCCCCCGGTGTGTGCCCGGTGTGTGCCCGGCGTGTGCCCGGCATGTGGAGGACGGCCCGCGCTGTGTTGGCTAGTCGCGGCTGGAGCCGAACAGGCGCAGCAGCATCAGGAACAGGTTCAGGAAGTCCAGGTACAGGGTCAGCGCGCCCAGGATGGTGCCCCGGCGGATGGCCGTGCCGTCGCCGAGCGGCATGGTCTCGCCCATGTACTTGAGCTTCTGGGTGTCGTAGGCGGTGAGGCCCACGAACACGAACACGCCGATGATGGAGATGGCGTAGCTCATGGCCGAGCTCTTGACGAACATGTTGACCACCGAGGCCAGGACGATGCCGATGAGGCCCATGAACATGAAGCTGCCCAGGCTCGTCAGGTCGCGCTTGGTGACCATGCCGTAGATGCTCATGGCCCCGAACATGCCCGCCGTGACCACGAAGGCCTGGAAGATGCTGGCCATGCTGTAGACGAAGAAGATGGACGAGAGGGTGATGCCGGTGAGCGCGCTGTAGCCCAGGAACATGAGCGTGGCCGCGCTGCCTGAGAGCTTGTTGATGGCCGCGGACAGGCCGATGACCAGGCCGAACTGCACGAGCACCAGGCCGATGACCAGGCCGGGGCTCTGGAGCAGGGTCACGCCGAAGGGGCTGTTGGCCGTGAACCAGGCCGCAGCGGCGGTGAGCAGCATGCCGGTGCTCATCCAGCCGTAGATGCCGCGCATGAAGGCGTTGATGGTCTCGGCTTTGGAGACGCTGGCCTGGGCGCCGGGATAGGACGGGTAGCCTGCCATTTGGAGTTCCTCCTGAAAGGAATGTTTTCGTGTGCATGGGGGGGGCGGACGGGTCCGCCAAAACTACTGTAAGATAAGCCCTGCCAAAGGCTTTGGCAAGGGGGCGGGCAAGGGGTCTTGCCGGGGGAGTGCTCCGGGGCGGTCAGGTCTGGCGGCTCAGGCCAGCCCGCTCAGGCCGGTTCTTCCGGGGAGTCCTTTGGCCCACGCTCCGGCGCAGCCGTGTGGAAGCGCCGCTTCCAGGCCTTGAGCGCCTCGGACTTGGGTTCGGTCCAGTTCAGCGGCGTTTGGCGGGCCGGGGTCACAAGGATCTCGGTCACGACCTCGGCATTGGGCTTGCCCTGGCGCACGAGCACGGCCACTGGCCGACCGGCTTCGGCCCCCTCTCCGGATTGGGCCCGGGCCTTGGGCGAGTAGGACGCGGCAAAGGCCGCAGCGTCGGCCAGCACGTCGTCAGGCCATATTTGCGGGCCTGCGCCGGGCCATATTTGCGGGCTCTGGTCCGGGGAGACTCCGCCGTTTTGGCGGGTTGTCGGCTCGTACTGCCGGCCCAGGGCCATGGGGCCGGGCAGGTCGCGCAGGCGGAAGAGGACATCCGTGGGCCGCCGGGCGTTCTCCAGGGCCTTGTTGTCATGCTCGTTGCGGCCGATGGACAGCCAGTAGGGCCCGGCCCAGTACTGCCGCCCCAGGTGCGAGAGGCTGAAGTCGCGCGCGGCGGGCTCGCCCAGGTTCATCAGGATGGGCAGGTAGCGCGCGGCGGGCTCGGCCTCGGCCAGGTTGCAGCCCCCGCCGGGCGTGGGGATGACGGTGATGCCGAAATGCGCGGCCAGGGCCAGCTGGTCCTTGCGGCTCCGGCCCCAGATGCCCGGCAGGCGCGAGCGGTCCACCAGCCCGGACTCCTCCATGGGCGTGGGGCCGAGCTTCTGGGCCGACAGGGGCCGCAGCAAAAGCTCCTTCACGCCTGCGTCCTTGCGGATGAGGTTCAGCGTGTCGGCGCGCTGGGACATGGGCCGCTGGCCCAGCACCTCGCCGGAGACCAGGAAGCTTGCGCCGTACTTGGGCAGGAGCGTTTTGGCGTGGGCCAGCATGAGGATCTTGCAGTCCACGCAGGGGTTCATGTGCTTGCCGTAGCCGTGGGCCGGGCGCACCAGCATGTCCAGGTAGCTGCGGCGGATGTCCACGTTCACGGCCTCGATGCCGTAGACCTCGCGCCAGTGGCCGATCAGATGCGGCTTGCCGAAAAAGGGGCTGACAAAGTGCAGGCCGAGCACGCGCAGGCCCTGCTCCTGCAGGACCTTGATGGCGAGCAGGCTGTCCAGGCCGCCGGAGAGCAGGGCCAGGGCGTGGTACTTCGGATTGGGGCAGTCTGGGGCGTCATGCGTGGGTGCGTCGTGCGCCGGTGTGTCGTGCGCCGGTGTGTCGTGCTTCAGTGCGTCGTGCATGGACGCGCTTCTACGTCAGGCGCTGGCCAAGGGCAAGGGGCGGATTCCCGCCCTTGTCCGCCCACATGGCCGGACGGCGGGCGCAGTCAACCCGGCCCCTGGCCGGGGGGAGGCCAGGGGTCGGGGAAGGTGTGCGCTCCGGCTGCTAGCGGACCACCATCACGGAGCAGTGGGCCTGGGCCACCACCTTGCTGGCCACGCTGCCCAGGCGCAGGCCGGTCTTGCCCTTCTTGCTGCGCGTGCCCATGACGATGAGGTCGAAGCCGCCCTTTTCCGCGGCGTCACAGATGATGTTCTCCGGCGAGACGCCGGTCTTGAGCATGGTCTTGGGCTTGGCAGCGGCGGCCAGGGCCTTGGCCGCGTCCAGGGCCTTGGCCGCGCGCTCCTTCATGCGTTCGGTGGCCTCCGCTCCGAACAGGCTCTCCATGTCCTCGAAGGTCTCGGCCACCGCGAGCAGGGTCAGCGGGGAGCCGTCGAGCTTGGCCATGGCAACGGCCTTGGTCACGGCGAGGTGAGAGGAAGAGGACGGGTCGATAGGGACGAGAATCTTCATGCAAAACCCCCTTGTGATTGCGTTGCGACCTATGTTCACCCCCGACATCGGGGGATGGGCCTTACAGCAAATCCAGGGCAGGGCGGCTGCCGTCGACGGAACGACCAGCGGGGCGACCAGCGGGCTGACCGCCGGAACAACCGCTGGAACAACCGCTGGAACAATCGCTGGAACGATGACCGGAACGACCGGAACATCGCGAAGCAACTATTTTGCCTTATCATTAAAATATTGTGAATTTCAGCACAAGTCAAGGGGCGGGATGGCGGAAATATCTGCCGGGCGGGGTGAAATATGCGCTTTCAGGGGCCGAAGGTCAGGGTCAGCACGTTGGCCTGGCCCAGGCGGGCATAGGAGGAGCCAGGCGCCAGGGTGCGCAGGAGGAACAGGCCCATGCCGCCGGGCGCGCGCTCCTCCAGCCCGGCTTCGAGGTTGGCCGCAAGGTCGGCCTCCAGGCCGGGGTCTGGCGGGGCCAGCGGATCAAAGGCCACCCCCCAGTCCGTGAGGGTCAGGCTGAGGCGTCCGGCTGGCCCGTCCGGTCCGGAGGGGTCGCCCTGGGCCGAGGGCAGCAGGGCCAGCTCCACGTCGCCCAGCTGGCCCGGGTAGGCGTGGTGGAAGACGTTCATGAGCATCTCCTCCAGCACCAGGTCCAGGCGCGGCAGGACATCCTGGGCCAGCCCGGCCTGCCCGGCCCAGGCCAGGGCCAGGGCGCGCAGGGGCGGTAGGCTCTCCTGGTGGGCGGGCAGGCGCAGACGGAGAACGCCTGCGCCTGCGTCCGCATTGGCGTCGGTGCGGGCGCCCTCATCGGTGTCGGCGCCGGGGCGCGCTGGCGGGCCGGTGGCGTGTTCGTCCATGGTCGGGCCTCTTAGCTCCGGGCCAGGGCCTCGCCGCGCGTGTCATACACCGGCAGGAGCTTGGCAAAGCCGGACACGGTGAAGACCTCGGCCACGATGCCGGAGAGACAGCAGAAGGCCAGGTCGCCGCCCGCGGCCTTGAGCTTCTTGGCTGCGGCCAGGATGCTGCGCAGGCCTGCGGAGCTGATGTACTCAAGCCCGCTCAGGTCGGCCACGATGCGCGTGTCCCCGGCCTCCAGGCGGGCCAGGCACTCGGTTTCGAAGCCCTGGGAGGTGAGGGCGTCCATGCGCCCGCTGACCTCAAGCACGTAGAACGCGCCCTGTTTGCTTCCGGTACATTCCATGGTTTCCTCCTGCGGGCTTGGCCCGCGCGTTGTTTCATCTCTTGGGCGCGTTGTCGTCCGTGTTGACGTCTGTCGTGTGGGCGCCCGTTGCATTGCTGGTTGCCGCGTTGTCGCCCGTGGCCATGCCGTTATAGCGCAGGACCAGCATGGTGATGTCGTCGGACTGCTCGGCTCCGCTGGCAAAGGCGTGCACGTCCTCGGCCAGGGCCTGGCAGGTGGCGCGCACGCTCATGTCGCCCAGTTCCGCAAGCCGTGCTGCCAGCCGCGCTTCGCCGTACAGCTCCTGGGCCGGGTTCATGGCCTCGGTGACGCCGTCGGTGTAGAGCACCAGCGCGTCGCCCGGGGCAAGGCGCAGGGTGTCCGTGGCGTATTCCACACCGGACATGGCCCCGGCCACGGGGTCGCCGTGGGTGGGCAGATAGGACGGCGCGGCGCGGGCCCGCAGCAGCACGGGCGGGTTGTGCCCGGCGCTGGCGTAGCGCACCTCGCCGGTGGCGTAGTCGAGCACCGCGCAAAACACGGTGACGAACATGCAGGACTCGTTGTCCTGGGCCAGGCCGTTGTTGGCCCGGGCCAGGATGTGGCCGGGATCGGGGATGCGCCGCTGGGCCTCTCCGGGCTGGGCGCCGGGCTGGGCGCCGTGCTGGGCGCCGTGCTGGGAGTTGTGCCGGTCGGCCCCGCGCCGCTGGCCCGCGCCGGCCACGGCCTCGGCCACGGCCTTGATGAGCGTGCGCGACACGGCCATGTAGAAGGCCGCGGGCACGCCCTTGCCGGACACGTCGCCCACCAGGAAGCAGAAGCACTCCGGGCCGCAGGGGAAGAAGTCGTAGAAGTCGCCGCCGACCTCGCGGGCCGGGGTCAGGCTGGCGAAGAGCTCGAACTCGGTGTGGCCCGGCAGGGGCGGAAAGGTCTTGGGCAGGATGCCCAGCTGGATCTCGCTGGCGATGCGCAGCTCGCTCTGGATGCGCTCGCGGCTGGCCGTGGCTGCGGTGAGGTCGCGGATGTGCGCCTTCAGGGACTCCTGCATGTGGGCGAAGGCCGCCGCCAGGTCGTGCACCTCGTCGCGGCTCGCCACCTCGGGCAGTTCCGCGTCCAGCTGCCCGCCGGCCACCTCGCGCGCGGCCTTGCGCAGGCGCCTAAGCGGCCTGGTGATGCTCCGGGCGATGGCCGCCACCAGCCCGGCCAGGAGCAGGAAGCCCCCGCCGCCAAGGCCCGCGCTGACCAGGGCCAGGCGGTTCACGTCGGCCAGCATCTCGTCGCGCGGGGAGAACACGCCCAGCGACCAGCCGGTGCTGGGCAGGGGCGCATAGACCAGGAAGCCCGGCTTGCCCGTGTGCAGGCTGGTGTTCTCCACCAGCCTGGAGCCCCCGCGGATCATGTCCTGGCCGATGCGCCGCAGCTCCGGGTCGCCGTATTCCTCGGCCCGGCTGAAGATGGTCTCGTTGAAGGCCACGCCCTGGGCCGGGTGGGTCACGTAGGTGCCGTTTCTGGTGATGAGCCAGGCGTAGCCGGTGTCCAGCACCTGCACCGAGGCCACCAGGCGCTTGAGCCAGTCCAGGGACACGTCCGCAGTGACCACCCCGGCCACGCGGCGACCTTCCCCGTGACCTGCGCGTACGCCGAGGTAGAAGGGCACCGAGCAGGTGGCCATGAGGGCGTTGCCGCCGCCCTCGTCGAAGTAGGGCTCGCTCCAGACGATCTCCCTCAATTCGCGCGGGATCTGGTACCAGTCCATGGCGTGGTAGCGGTAGCCCGGCCCGCCCAGGCTGGTGTGGGTGATGCCCAGCGGCGCGCGGAAGGTGTAGGGCGCGAAATATTGCTCCTGCGGGTGGCGCCCAAAGGGCTCGAAGGCCGCAGCCATGCCGAAGATCTCCGGGTTGTCCGCCAGCGCCCGGCGCTGGCGGCGCAGGATGCCCGCGTCGGAGAGCGTGCCGTCCTCCAGTTCGTAGGCCAGCCCCTGGGGCACGCGGCTGATGGGCGCGAGCCTGGCCTCGATGCGCTGCACCAGGGCCTGGGCCTGGGTGCGCGCGTTCAGTTCGGCGTTTTTCAGCAGGGCCTCGCGCGCCATGAAATATGTGGCCGTGCTCATGGCCACGAAGATGACGCCCACGGCCGAGAGCACCAGAGCCGAGAGCCGGAAGGCGATGCCGCGCCCGGTGCGCCCGGTGCTGGCGTTGTTGCCGTTCGCCATCGTGTTCGTGGTCGCGCCCGTGGGCGTGTTCTCCGTCGTGTCCGTCGTGCCTATTGGTGCGCTCATCGGCGCTGCCCCTTGAAGAAGGCGTCCAGGCTGGGCCTGGTCTGGATGAGCTTCTGCGCGGCCAGGGCCTCGGTCACGCGGGCGTAGTCCGCCGGGTCCAGGCTGCCCAGGGCCAGGCCTTTTGCAGCGGTTCCGCTCATGACGTCCTGCATGCGCGCCAGCATGAAGCGCTGGTGCGCGCGGCTCGAGGGCAGGTGCGCCGCGCGCATGCGGGCCTGCACGATGTCCAGCGCCTCGTCCGGGTGGGCAAAGGCGTACTCCCAGCCGCGCAGGCTGGCGCTGGTCACGGCCCGGCAGAGGTCCGGGTCCGCGGCCAGGGTGGCCTCCAGGGCGTACAGCCCGTCCTCGGGGAAGTTCAGGTCCAGGTCGCGGTAGAAGAACACGCGCAGGTCCGCCTCGTCCAGGCCCGAGGCCAGCAGGCTGTGGTACTCGTTGTACCACATGGCCGAGGCGGCATCGACCCCGCCGCGCAGGAACAGGTTCAGGGTGTTGGACTGCGGGATGATGACCGGGTGGATGCCCAGGCGCTGGAACAGGGCCAGGGGCTGCAGGCGGAATTCGTTGTCCCACAGGCCCACGCGCTTGCCGTCCAGGTCCCTGGGCGTGCGGATGGCCGAGTCGGCGCGGGTGATGAGCATGAGCGCCGAGCGCTGCACCAGCTGGGCCAGGAGCACCACGGGCAGGCCGTCCTTGTTCTGGCCTGCGCCTGCGCGGCGCTCGATGCCCGTGGCCAGGAACATGGTGGCGAACTGGGCGCGGCCCGAGGCCAGAAGCTTCGAGGCCACCACGTCCGGCCCGCCGGGGATGATGGTCAGGTCCACCCCGGCCTCGGCGTAGAAGCCCTTCTCCTTTGCCACGTAAAACCCGGCGAACTGGGCCTGGGGCTGCCATTGCAGGGCCAGGGCGGCGTGCTTCAAGTCCCCGGCCCGGGCCGGAAGCGCGGCGCACAGCAGGAGGACAAGAGCCGCCGCGAGACGCAGCGCAGGGGACAAATAATTCGCCATGCTTTTCTGTAGCCGGAAGGATGCAAAGTGTCCAGGCGCGGGGTGGGGCGGAGCAGTGCTCGCGGGCGTCGCCAGGGGCTGCGCGGCGCAAACGGCTCATGTGAGCACGGGGTTTCGGGGCCGGACAAAATGGTTCTGCTGCTGGTTGCGAAAAGGACAAAAATAGCGGGTTGACGGGGTTTTACCGCCGCCCGCCAGAAGAGCCGCCGTTGACCCCTGCCGCCCGAATCTGGTAGTGCCCGGAAAGACTCGCAGGCCCAGGCCTTGCGCCGCCCCCGAGTCACCAGCGCCACAGGAGACACCGCCCATGACCCAGCCCGAAAACGTCGCCGCAGGCCTGCTGGCCCGGAACCTGGAGCGCTGCCCGGACAAGGCCGCCTTCCTCTGCGGCGACGACACGCTCACCCACCGCGCCCTGGCTGCGGACTCGGCCCGCTTCGCCAACCTGCTGCGCGCGCGCGGCGTGGGCCCCGGCCAGCGCGTGGTGCTGGTGCTGCCCGACAGCTTCGCCTACCTCAAGGCCTTTCTCGGGGCCATGCTCCTGGGCGCCGTGCCCGTGCCCGTGAGCGCCATGCTCACGCCCGGGGACTACGCCTTTATCCTGGCCGACTGCGCGGCCACGGCGCTCGTCACCTGGGAGGACTCGCCCGCTGCCGAGGCCGCGCGCGGCGTGCCGGAAACAGGGGTGGTGCTCCCCTGCGGCCTGGACGGCCCCTGGGGCCTGTGGGCCCAATCCGCAGAGTTCGAACCCGTTATTGTCTCCGGGGACGCGCCGGGCTTCATGCTCTACAGCTCCGGCTCCACGGGCCGCCCCAAGGGCGTGCCCCACGCCCAGGCCGACCTGCTCGGCCCGGCCGCCCCCTGGGGCTCTTCGGTCCTGGGCGTCACGGCAGGCGACGTGCTCTTCTCGGCCAGCAAGATGTCCTTTGCCTACGGGCTCATGTCCAGCCTGACCCTGCCGCTCTTTTTCGGAGCCACCGGGGTGCTCTTCCCCGGCAAGCCCGGCCCGTATGAGCTCTTCGAGGCCATCGCCCGGCACAGGCCGAGCCTGTTCTTCTGCGTGCCCACCCTGTACAATCTCCTGCTGCGGGCCTTTGAGCCCGGCGCGCCGGGCTTTGACCTGTCGTCCTTGCGCCTGTGCTACTCCGCGGGCGAGGCCCTGCCCGCCAGCCTGTGCCAGGAGTGGCAACGCCAGACCGGCGTGGAGATCCTGGACGGCATCGGCTCCACCGAGGCCTTCAACCTGTTCTTGTCCAACCGCCCAGGCCGCGTGCGCTGCGGCGCCAGCGGCGAGGCCCTGCCCGGCTTCGAGGTGCGCCTTGTCTCCGGTGACGGCCCGGATGGCGGCGACGGCCAGAGCCCGGAGGTGCCCGACGGCACGCCCGGCAACCTGCTCCTCCGGGGGGCGGGGCTGGCCCGGGCCTATTGGGAGCGCCCGGAGAAGACCGCCGAGACCATGCTGCCCGGCGGCTGGCTGGCCACGGGCGATGTCTACGTGCGCGAGCACGGCGTGTTCACCCACCAGGGCCGCAGCGACGACATGCTGAAGGTGGGCGCGCACTGGGTCTCGCCCGTGCAGGTGGAGGACGCCCTGCGGCAGCACCCGCTGGTGGCCGAATGCGCCGTGGCCGGGCTGCGCGTGGAGGGGCTCTTGCGGCCCTGCGCCCATGTGGTATTGAAGGACACCGCCCAGGACCAGGACCAGGGCCAGGGCCAGGACCAGGGCCGGGCGAAGCTGGGCGCGGAGATCATCCGGCACGCGCGCGGGCTCTTGCCCATC
>CAZXZF010000017.1:16135-21736 GCA_964645095.1 uncultured Desulfocurvus sp.
CCGGGCGAAGCTGGGCGCGGAGATCATCCGGCACGCGCGCGGGCTCTTGCCCATCTACATGTGTCCGGTGCGCGTGGAGTTTCACAACGATCTGCCCAAGACCCCCACGGGCAAGATCCAACGCTTTCGCCTGCGCAGCGCGTAAGGCACGCAACCAAACAAGGAGGAAGGCATGGCCGTCACAGGATCTGAGCTCAAGGCGTTGCTGGAAGAGGCCGGGGTCAAGCCCGAGGTGGCGCGCGCAGTGAACCCGGCGGCTCCGCTGCTTAAGCAGGGGCTCGACTCCGTGGACTTCCCGGCCTTCTGCGCGCTCTTGGAGGAGCGTTTCCAGGTGGCCCTGGATGATGAGGCGGCGCTCAAGCTGCGCACCCTGGACGACTTCGCCGCCTTTGTCGGCAAGGCCAAGGCCTAGCCATGACCCGCGCCGAGGCCATCGCCGCCCTGCGCACAAGCGCCCACGAACTGGTGCCGGGCCAGAAGGTCCAGGCCGACGCCTTCCGGCCCGGGGACGCCCCTGGGGTGGGGCGGCTGTTCCTGCAAATCTACGGGGAGGACTACCCCGTGGACGAGCCCTACGTGCCGGAGCTCTTGATCGAGGCCAACCGCTCGGGCCGCATCCACACCGTCGTGGCCCGCATGGCGGACGGCTCCGTGGCGGGCCAGGGGGCCGTGTACCAGAGCTCCCCGCCCAACCGGCGCCTGTACGAGTACGGCCAGATCCTGGTGGACAAGGGCTACCGCCACTCGTTTGCGGCCTACCGCCTGCACAAGTACGCGGAGCAGAACATGTTCGGGAAGCTCCCCGGCGTGGACGGCATGTTTGCCGAGGCCGTGTGCCACCATCTGGTGACCCAGAAGATGTCGCGCGGCTGTGATTTCTTCGAGTGCGGCCTGGAGCTCGGGCTCATGCCCGAGGCGGCCTACGCGGGCGAGGGCGTCGCGGGCCGGGTGAGCTGCCTGCTGCATGTGCGCGTGGACCATGACCAGCCCGGCGACCTCTTTGTGCCGGAGTGCTGGGACGGGCAGGTGCGGGCCATCCTGCCCGCCTGGCCGCTTCAGCGCAGGGTCAAGCAGGGCGCGGCCACACATGTTCCGGCCGAAGACGCGGCGATGGACATGGCCGTGCAGCAGTTCGGCTTTGCCGGGGTCACGCGCTGCCATGTGGCCGAGGTGGGCCCAAACTTCGCTGAGCGCGCGGCCCAGGAGATCAGCGAGTCCGGGGCCCTGGGCCACGACCTGATCCAGTTCTACCTGCCCCTGGGCTCGCCGTCCTGCGGTTTTGCGGCCGAGGCCCTGCGCCGGGCCGGGTGCTGCTTCGGGGGCTTTGTGCCGCTGTGGTTCGGCTCGGCCGGGCAGGGCCCGGACGCCCTGCTCGTGCAGCGCTTCCTCCGGCCCGTGGCCCTGGCGGTCATCAAGACCCAGAGTGAGGCCGGGGCCGGGGTCGTGCGCCTGGTGCTGGAGGACATGGAGCGGGCCGGGCGGGAGTTCGGCGCGCCCGTGGGCGTTCTGGCCGAGCAGCCGGGAGGCGCGTAGCTGTGAAGTTGTAGGAGGTTGTTCACTCGGCCCGAATCGGTCAGATTGGGTTTGCGAAGACTCAATTGCCGCAAGGAGGACCGAGTGAACATCCATAGAAATGCCAGATTGACCTTAGCTCGTCGAGAGGAATTGGTCAGGCTGATTGCGGCCGGGGACCCCCCAAAAGCCGTGGCAGCACGTCTCGGGGTTTCCCTGCGCACGGTTCTCAAGGGCTGTCGCGCCACAGCAATGGCGAAGGCCTCAGGGATCGTTCCTCGCGCCCCAGGCATTCTCCCACCGCGCTTCGCCCCGAGGTTTTGGAGCGCGTCGTGGAACTGCGGCACAAGCGTTTCACCGGCAGCCGCATTGCCGCCCGGATTGGGCTGCCTGAAGCGCAAGTCTATCGCGCCCTGCGCCGTCTGGCCCTGAACCGCCTGAAGCGACTGGATATCCCGTTGCCGCCGCGCCGCCATCAGTGGGAAAATCCAGGCGATTTGCTGCACATCGACACCAAGAAGCTGGGACGGTTTGAGCAGGCAGGGCATCGTGTTCATGGAGATCGGCGCAGGGCCACACGCGGCGCGGGCTGGGAATTCGTGCATGTCTGCATCGACGACGCCAGCCGCGTCGCCTTTGCCGAGATCCTGGCCAACGAGCGCCAGGAGAGCGGGGTGGCTTTCCTTTCATCGGCTCTTGGGTTTTACAAATCGCTGGGCGTCGAGGTGCGGCGGGTCATGACGGACAACGGAAGCGGCTATGTCTCCAGGGCACTTCGTAAGGCTTGCGCGGAACTGGGCCTGAAGCACATCCGCACCCGGCCATACACCCCGCGCACCAACGGCAAGGCCGAGCGGTTCATCCAGACGGCGCTGCGGGGGTGGGCCTACGCCGCCAGCTACGGCAGTTCAGACGAAAGAGCCAGCGAGTTGCCCCGCTGGCTCCACGAATACAATAACATCAGGAATCACAAGTCATTACAAAGAAAAACGCCCATGAGCCGAGTCGGCCAGGGAGTGAACAACATCTTGCAACTGCACAGCTAGTTTGGCCCGCGAGAGGTGCCTGTATGCGAACGCGTCCCGCCGCCCTGGCCACAACCGCCGCCCCCATGCTCGCGGCCCTGCTCGCGGCCCTGCTCGCCTGCGCCTGCGCGCCAATGGCTGTTCCGGCCAGGCAGCAGCCCGAGCAGGCCGAACAGATCAATCAGGCCGAGCAGGCCGGACAGCCCCCGCAAACCACCCAGGGCCAATCCGCCCTTTCTTCCCCGGCCCGGACGCCCGCGCCCCAGGCTCCTCTGCCTGGGCCCAGCCGCCGCCTGGCCCTGGCCGCCTTCCACCTGCGCGATGAGCGCGGGGGCGGGCCTGAGGCCGCGCTCAAGGTGCTGGACCAGCCACACGAGGCTGCGGACCAGGCCAGGCCCGGCGAACTGGCGCAGGTCCAATCGGGCGAACTGGCGCAGGTCCAATCGGGCGAGCTGGCGCTCAGGGCCGTGGCCATGAACCAGCTGGGGCGCTACCCTGAGGCCGTGGCCGCACTCAACCGGCTGATGCTCTCGCGGCGCGACCTTGCGCCCTCCGCCCTGGCCGACGCCTTTGTGGAGCGCGGCCTGGCCCTGGCGGCCCTGGGCCATCAGACCCGGGCGGCGGAAGATTATGCCGCAGCCCTGGCCGTGGCCCCCCGGCACATCCCGGCGCTCCTGGCCCGGGCCGACCAGTTCTTCGCCCTGGGCCAGCCGGGCCAGGCCGAGGCCGGGTACTCCGAGGTCCTCGACATCGTGCCGGAGAACGTGCTGGCGCGCATCAACCGGGGCGTGACGCGCGACGAGCAGGGCCGCTTTGGCGAGGCCATCGAGGACTTCACGCGGGCGATCACCCTTGATCCGCTCTCGCCCGTGGCCCTGGTGAACCGGGGGGTGTCGCGCTCCCAGGCCGGGGACCTGGCCGGGATGTGCGCGGATTACCAGGCCGCCTGCCGCCTGGGCGCGTGCCACCGGCTGGAATCGGCGCGGGCCATGGGCTACTGCCAGGGCGCACGGTAGCGGCCTGAGGCCGGGGCGGCTACCTGGCGTCGAGCTTGGCCAGAAGCCGCTTGGAGGCCTGGTGGTGCGGGTCGATCTCCAGGGCGGCCAGGAGGAACTCTTTGGCCGTGGCGGCCTGCTTGACCAGGTGGTAGGCGCTGGCGATGTTGTAGCCCACCACGGCGGCGGTGCGGTGGAACTGGGGGTCGCTGCGCAGCAGCTGCTCGTAGCAGTCCACGGCCTGGCGGTGCTGCTGGCCGTCGCCGTAGGCCAGGCCCATGTTGTAGAGCACGCGCTCGTCGCCGGGGACCACGGTGAGCGCCTTCTTGTAGTTCTCGATGGCCTCCTGCCACTTGCCCTGCTTGCGCAGGGCTATGCCTAAGCGGTTGAAGGTGACCATGTCATCCTTGGTCAGGTTTGCGCCCTTCATCTCCAGAATCTTGAAATAGTATTTCTCGGCCATGGCCGGGGAGGCCTCGGCCACGCTCTCGGCGATGTCGGACACGATCTGGTCCACGTAGCTTGAGGCCTCGCGCTGGGCGTTGACGATGGCCTCGCCGAAGTAGACCTCGGCCTTGTCCATGTCCTTCTTGCGCACGTAGACCTTGCCGATCTCGCACTTGCGCTCGGTGTTCAGCGGGCTGATGACGTCGAGCTTCTTCAGGTAGAGCAGATAGTTGTCTTCATCCTCGCCCTGGTGGACGCTTGCCAGCTTCTTCAAGGGCTCCAGGTACAGGGTGGCGCCCTCGTGGGCCTCCTCGTAGGCCTTGATGGCCTCGTCGCGCTTGCCCTCGATGAGCAGGGCGTCGCCCAGGAGCATGAACGCCACCGGGCTGTTCGGCTTGATCTTCAGGATGGCCTTGCTGATCAGCTTGGCCTTGACCGTATCGCCCAGCTCCAGCAGGCGCTTGGCCTCCTGCACCAGCTGGCTGAGCTTGCCCTGGGGCTTGATGGCCCCGGCCATCTTCTCGATGAGCGTGCCCACGCTCACGGGCTTGGTCAGGACGCTGTCCACGCCGATCTCGTAGAGCTGCGACAAGGCGTCCCGGCTGGTCTCCTGGGTCATGACCAGGATCTTGGCCTCGGCAAAGGCTCCCTTGAGCGAACGCATGAACTCCAGGGTGGGCATGCCGCGCAGCAGGCGGTCGACCAGCACGAGCACCGGGAACTTTTTCCCCAGGTGGTCGCGCACGCTCCGCAGGGCCACCCCGGCGTCCTGGTGGACCTCCAGGCAGTCGGCCTTGATGCCCAGGGTCTTGAGCACCGTGGTGCGCAGGGTGCGCACGAAGAGCGGGTCGTCCGAAAGCATGACCAGAGAGCCGCGCTGGGTTTCCAGAAACTCGCGGAGGTCCTGGTCGAACTTTGGGGGCGGTGGCAGGGACATGTCTCAATTCCTCCTGGCGCGAAAGCCCGGGCCTGGCCAACGGGGCCTGGGCGACAATCGTCAATGCTCATTCCTTACATGGGAGGCGCCCCCTTGTCGAGGCAGGGTACGTACGAAAATACGTGAACAATCCTTTCCCTGGCGCTGCCAGCGGGCTGACAAAGCGGCAGGTTTTTCTTTCCCCTGCCCGCCCTCATAAACAATTCTAGACTTTTTCATTACACATAAATTGCTGTATTCATAAAGCATATATATTTTGGCACGCGCACTGCAATGCATGCCGCAAAAGGGAATGTTTTTTCGAACAAGGAGGTTTACGTCATGTCTTTAGTGATCAATCACAACTTGATGGCGATGAACGCCACACGCAACCTGCAGAACTCCTACGGCGCCCTGGCCACCTCGACCAGGCGCCTGTCCTCGGGCCTGCGCGTGGGCAATGCGGCAGACGACGCCGCCGGCCTGGCCATCCGCGAGCTCATGCGTGCAGACATCAAGAGCATGAACCAGGGCATCCGCAACGCCAATGACGGCATTTCCATGATCCAGGTGACCGATGGCGCGCTCCAGGTCATCGACGAGAAGCTCATCCGCCTGAAGGAACTGGCCATGCAGGCCTCCACAGGCACGTACTCCTCGGACCAGCGCCTGATGATCGACTCCGAATACCAGGCCATGTGCTCGG
>CAZXZF010000018.1:0-21040 GCA_964645095.1 uncultured Desulfocurvus sp.
CTCCACGGTGCGTGTGCGGAAGCGCTCCTCAAAGGCGGCCCGGGCGCGGGCGGGCACAAGCCCCCAGGCAAAGGCCCCGGCGCTGACGGCCAGGGCGGCCAGGACGCCGAGGAAGCCCCGGCGCGAGAGGCGTTGGCGTGGCGCTGGCGGCTCGTGTGCGGGCGGGGGTGCGGGCGGGGTGGGCGTGTTCGGCATGTGCTGCTCCTTTTCTGTGTCCTTCATTATCAATAAGGCTGGCGGCGGGTCTTGTGAAGGGGCTGGCGCAGCCGGGGGTCTTGCCTCAGGACTTGACCGCGGTCTTGCCATGCGGGCGCGGCCCGGCTACTCTCGGCCCCAGGATACCCACAGAATGTCCGCCGGAGGCCATCTCGATGCACATTGAATCTTTCAACTTGGGCCCGCTGGAAACCAACTGCCACGTGCTCTCGCACGCGGGCCAGGCCGTGGCCGTGGACCCCGGCGGCGATCCCGCCGAGGTGCTGGAGCACCTGCGCGCCCAGAAGCTCAGCCTCACGCACGTCCTGGTGACGCACCTGCACTTCGACCATATCTACGGCTGCGCGCAGCTCGCCCGGGCCACCGGCGCGCCGGTGCTCGTCCCGGCGGGCGACGTCGGCCTCATGCAGACCGAGCTGGGCCGGGGCGGAATGTTCGGCTTTCCCACGGTGGAGCCCTTCCAGAGTTCCCCGGCGCCCGTCGGCCCGGCCGCCTTCGCCGGGCTTGAGTGCCTGTGCCTGCCCACGCCGGGCCATTCGCCGGGCAGCATGACCTACTACTTCCCCCAGGCGGGCGCGGCCTTCGTGGGCGACCTGATCTTCTACCGCTCCGTTGGCCGCACGGACTTTCCCGGCGGCAGCTCGGCCACGCTGAAAAGGTCCGTGCTGGAGAAGATCTTCACCCTGCCGGGCGACACCGTGCTCCATTCCGGCCACGGCCTCGCGACCACCGTGGACTCGGAACGCACGCACAACCCGTTCTTCATGCACGACATGCTGTAGCAAGAGAGACGGAATATGCTCCGCAGGCCAAAGGGCCTCAAGGCCCGTATCGCTGCTGTCGCCATCCGCAGGATTCGCGGGAGACCGCTCACCTGATGGCTGCCGCTGGAATCCCCATTGGGCTGCGGTCTTTGGCTGTGCCTGAAACCAACTGCAATTCTAAATTATCTTGCCGTGTTGTGTGTCGTGCACAATCCCCGCAGGAACACGGCCCGGGACAATTCCCGTGGCCAAGAGCAGGTTCTGGTTGCGCGTGCGCGCCAGCGGGCCGGTGGAGTCGTCCCCCCGCGCCACCAGGGGGCGAAGGGGCAAAGAATTCGCGCTGCTGCTGTTGCCTCTGCCCACTACGCGTGCTATAACGAATCTGGATATCAGCTCTTTTGCTCAGGATGCCTGTCGTGGGCGGGGCCACGCTTCGATCCAGACATGGTGGGCGCCTGGCGTTGCCGGTCCTGCCGGGGGACATGGGCCGCGAGGCCCTGTGCGCCGGGAATGGGCTGGAGGCCTTGGAGCGGTTTCCGGCTTGCCGCTGACGCCAGCAACCCGTAGGCTAGGCGATGTTTTTGGTGAGCCCGGTGGCGCAGCAGGGCTTGGTCCTGTGCTCTTTCTTGGTTTGATTGGTCGGGCATTCCGCAGTTGCGCCGCATTCCCCGGCCATCCCCAGGGGTGTTGGCCGCTGCGGCAGGGATGAAGCCCCTGCATTCCTAGCCCTGGGAGGGCACCTTGAGTACTGCGACCACGCCTCCAAGAAATGCTGCGGCGTCCGCCCCTGGCAGTGCCGGGCCTGCGGCTCTCTCCCCCCCGGCGCAGGCCAGCCCCCACCAGCGCGCCCGCCAGATGGCGCTGCTCTGCGCCACCGGCACCCTGGCGCTGGGAGCCTTCGGGCTGGGGGACGCGCTCACGGGGCAGCGGCTCTTCGGCGGAAGCGTGCTGCCCCAGTATATCCCCATGGCCGTGAGCACCGCCGCCCTGTTCCTTTTCTTCAGCGGGGTTCTTGCCTGGGCGGTTGTCGGCCAAGGGCCGGGCAGTCGGCCGGTGCTGTTGCTGACCATCGGCATTGCCACCCTGCTTGGCGCATCGGAGTGCGCGCAATACCTGTTCGGGCTTCCGGACCTTGCCCTGGAGCGCCCCTACGAGCGCTTCCTGACCCAGCTTTTTGGCCGGTCGACCCCCATGTCCCCGGTGACCAGCGCGCTCTTTCTCCTGACCGGTTGCGCCGTCGGGCTGCTTCACTTCCGGCGCAGGCAGGCCAGGGCCGCGTGGCGCAACGATGTGGCGGCATATCTTGGCGTCGCGGTCAGTTTTGTCAGCCTGACCCTTCTCGGGGGGTACCTGCACGGCGCCCCGTTTTTCTATGGCACGCGGGTCGTTCCCGTTGCGGTGACGACATCCATGTCCTTTCTGCTTCTGGGCACCGGGCTTGTCTACGCGGCCGGGCCCGGGAGCCTCTTCATGGGCGCCTTTTTCGGGGATTCGGCCAAGGCACGGCTGATGCGGGTTTTCCCGCCTTTTGTGGCCGGCATGTTCCTGTTCCATCCCGCTGTTGAAATCCTCGTCTCCAAGATATTCAACGTCAACGCCGACCTGCTCTTCAGTCTCCAGGTGACTGTCCTGACCGCCCTGACCGCAGCCATAACCGCGCTCGCGGTGCGGGTCATCGGCGTGTCCATGGACCGCGAAACGGTGTTGCGCCGGCAGGCGGAATCCACGGCCGTCCGGGAGTCGCGCATCAACAAGGCCCAGGCCGAAATCGCCGAGGCGCTCATCAGGCCCGGAATGACCATTCAGGGCATCGCCGACATCTTGCACCGCATCGCCATGCAGCTCACCGGCAGCAACTTCGCCTTTGTCACGACCATTGACCCGGTGACCGGCGACAACATCGGGCACACGCTCTCCGCCATGGTTGAGCATGGAGAGTGCGGCATGGACCGGAGCAACATTTTCAAGAGAAACCCGGACGGGTCCTACCCCGCCCTTTGGGGACATGCGCTGAACACGCTTGAGGCGTTCTTCGAGAATGCCCCGGCAAGTCATCCTTTGTCGCGCGGCCTGCCGGCGGGACACGTGCCTTTGGAGCAGTTTCTGAGCGCGCCGGTGCGCTATGAGCAGCAGTTGGTCGGGCAGATCGGCCTGGCCAATCCGGGCCGGGACTTCACGCAGGAGGACCTGGACATGGTCCTGCCTCTGGCGGACCTGTTCGCCCTGGGCGTGCACCGCATCCGCTCCGAGCAGGAAATGCTCGCGGCCAAGGAGGGCCTGGAAAGAACCGTGCGGCAACGCACGCAGGCCCTTGAAGATGCCAATGTCCAGCTCAGAAGCGAGGTGCAGGAGCGCGGGTTGTACCAGCAGGCGCTTACCGAGAGCGCCGGCCTGTACCGCGCCGTGGTGGAGGACCAGGGCGAGCTCATCTGCCGCTTCCGGCCGGACGGCGCCATCCTCTTCGCCAACAAGGCCCACACGCGCATCTTCGGCGGCAGCCTGCTGTCCCCGGCCGAGGACCACAGCCTGCTGCTGCACGGGGGGGCGGAGCGCAGCCTGGAGGAGCTCCTGGCCCTGATCACCAAGGACAGCAACGTGCTGAGCTTCGAACAGCAGGCCACCGCCCCTTCCGGCCAGAAGGCCTGGTTCAACTGGACCTGCCGCGGCATCTTCGACGGCCTGGGGGAACTCGGCGCATACCAGCTCGTGGGCCAGGACGTGACGCGGATACGCCAAGCCGAGCAGGCGCTGCGCGACCTCAACGAGAATCTGGAGGAGAAGGTGCGCGAGCGCACCATCCAGCTGGAGGAGCGCACCAAAAGCATTTTGCAGGTCAACGCGGATCTTCAATTGGAGGTCGAGAACCGCAAGATCGCGGAGCTGGCAAAGCTCCAAGCCGTGTTCGAGCAGCAGGTGAAGGTCCGCCAGATCTCTGCGCTCTTTGGACTGGCCGAGGTGCTGAGCGCCCGCTGGGACAGCCTGGAGGACATGCTCCTCCAGGGGGCCAACAGCATCCTGGTGGGCTGGCGCGGGCAGGCCGCCACAGCCGGGGAGATCGTCTTCGACGGCCAGACATACCGCAGCCAGAACTACCAGGAGGGCTGCGGGTGCCTGGCCAGGCCGCTCATGGTGTCCGGCCAGGACCGGGGCCACGTGCAAATCTGCCACCCCGGGCCATGCGGCCAGAGCCCGGCGGCCTTTGCGCCGGACGAGGAGGCGCTGCTTGCCAGCATGGCCCACCAGTTGGAGCGGGCCATCGAGGCCCACCTCTCCCATGAGCGCCTGGTTCAGTCCGAGCGGGAGTTCCGGGAGTTCTTCGACAACGCCGCCGAGGCCATCTTCATCCACGACGAGACCGGGCGGATCCTGGACGCCAACAAGCTTGCGGGCATCTGGCTCAACCTGGCCGCCGAGTCCATGGTCGGCTTGAACCTTTTGGACCTTTCCGCCGAGGAGGACAGGGAGAACCTGGCCGGCCGCTTCCTCAACGCCCTGCGCGAGGTCCCGGAAATCTTCCGGGTCACCCTCCGGCGCAAGGACGGCTTCACGATTCCCCTGGAACTGCTGTGCCAGACCCAGGACTATCAGGGCCGCAAGGTGCTCGTCAGCAGCGGGCGCAACATCATCAAGCGCCAGCAGGCCGAAGCCGAAGCCCGGCGGCGCATGGACCAGGAGCTGCTGCTGTCGGGCATCTCCTCGCGCCTGGTCAACGCCATCGGCGTCGAGGTGCCCTCGGCCATGTCCGCAACCCTGGCGGAAATCTGCGGGTTTATCGGCATGCAGCGCGCAATGGTCTATCACTTCGAAGAGTCGAAGCAACGATTCGGCCTGGCCCACCAGTGGGGCGCCGAGGGCTTGCCCGCCCTGCCAGGCACGCTGAAGACCCTGGGCCGCGTCAAGACGCCCTGGCTTTTTGAGCGCTCCATGACCCAGGAGTGGCTGACCATCCGCGACGTGGGCCACCTGCCCCCGGCGGCGCACAAGGAGAAGCGCCTTCTGGCCGAGGCCGGGATCACTTGCCTGACCGCCATCCCCATGTCCATCCGGGGGCGGCTCCAGGGCCTGTTCCTGGTGGCCAGCCTGGAGCCCAGGGCGCTGTTCGCCCCCGACCCCCAGCTGCTGCTCCAGTTCGCGCCCATGTTCTCCAACATCCTGCTGCGCCAGTATACCCGCGAAGCCCTGCGCGCGAGCGCCAACCTCATCGCGTCCATCCTCAATTCCCTCTCGACCTACCTCTGCGTCCTGGACAGGCACGGCGTCATCACCCTGGTCAACCGCGCCTGGCAGCAATCCGGGGCCAAGAGCGGACCGGGCCTGGCCGGGAGCCTGACCGTTGGCGGCAACTATCTGGACTACTGCCGCAAGGCTGCGGAAGACGGGGACGAGCACGCCGCAGCCATCCAGGAGGGCATCCGGTCTGTGATCTCGGGTCAGAGCAGCGTTTTTCGCCTGGAGTTCTCTTCGCGCTCCGGCCCGGCCCTGCATTGGTACCTGCTGGAAGCAACCCCGAGCGGCAAGGGCGCCCATGGCGCCGTGGTCTCGCACCTGAACATCACCTCCAGGAAGCGCGCGGAACAGCGCCTGAGCCGCAACGAGGCGCGCTACAGAACCCTCGTTGAAACCCTGCACGAGGGCCTGCTCATGATCCGCAGGGGCGGGATCATCTCCTTTGCCAACGACCAGTTCGCCAGGATGCTCGGCTGGCCCAAGGCCACGCTCCTGGGCCGCAAGCCCGAGGAGTATGTGGCCGCCGAGAGCCTGGCGGGCTTGACGGGCCTGCTTGCTGCGGAGAAGGACACCCAGCACGCCGAGGAGATCATCTGGAACCACGCTTCGGGCCGGCACGTGTACACCCTGGTTTCGCCATCCAAGACCCGGGACGAGGACGGCAAGGTCGCCGGCACCTTTGCGGTCATCACCGACACGACGGAGCGCAAGGGGCTGGAGTCGCAGCTCTTGCAGTCGCAGAAGCTGGAGGCCATCGGCCAACTGGCGGCGGGCATTGCGCATGAGATCAACACACCGGCCCAGTACGTGGGCAACAATGTCCAGTTCATCAAGAGCGCCTTTGAGGACATCCTCGCCGTGTGCGGCAAAACGCGCGAGTTCATGCAGGCGGCCCAAAAAACCCCGCCGACACGGGAAGACGTCGAGGCCCTGGCGGCGGTCATGGCCGAACGCGACATCGACTACCTGGAGGCCGAGGTGCCCGGGGCCATCGCCCAGACCCTTGAGGGCGTGGAGCGCATCAGCACCATCGTGCGCTCGGTGAAGCAGTTCGCCCACCCCGGCGCGGCGACCATGAGCACGGCGGACCTGAACGAGGCCATGCTGAGCACGGTGACGGTCTCGCGCAACGAATGGAAGTACGTGGCCGACCTCACGACCGACCTGGACAAGGACCTGCCGCTGGTCATCTGCATGATCGGCGAGATCAACCAGGTGGTCTTGAACCTCATCATCAACGCGGCCCACGCCATCGCCGACGCCATCAAGGACGACCCGGAGGGCCGGGGCCGCATCACGCTCACGACCAGGCTGGCCCCGCCCTGGGCCGAGATCCGCGTCACGGACACGGGCACGGGCATTCCGCCCTCGGTGCAGGCCAAGATCTTCGACCCCTTCTTCACCACCAAGGAGGTCGGCCGTGGCACGGGCCAGGGGCTGACCATCTCGCGCTCCATCGTTGTGGAGAAGCACAAGGGCCAGCTCTTCTTTGAAACCGAACCCGGCGTGGGCACCACCTTTGTGGTGCGCCTGCCGCTGCTGCATGCCGAGGAGCCCGAGCAATGAAACGCAACATCCTGTTCGTGGATGACGAACCCAACATCCTCCAGGGCCTGCGGCGCATGCTCCGGCCCATGCGGGACAAATGGGACATGCACTTCGCCGCCAGCGGGGCGGAGGCCCTGGAGATCATGACGCGCGTGCCCATGGACGCCATTGTCTCGGACATGCGCATGCCCGGCATGGACGGCCCGGAGCTGCTGCGCCGCGTCATGCGCGACCACCCTGAGACGGTGCGCTTCGCGCTCTCCGGCTATTCGAACCAGGAGATGGTCGGGCGCAGCATAGCGCCCACGCACCAGTACCTGACCAAGCCCTGCGACGAGAAGAAGCTTGTCCCGGCGCTGGAAGAGGCCATGGCCGCGCGGGAGTTCATCTCCAACAAGACCGTGCTCGACAAGATCTCCCGCATCGAACATTTGCCGGTGCTGCCCAGGGCCTATACGCGCATCACCGACGAGCTGTCCAAGGGCGAGCCCTCGCCCAAGCTCGTCGGCGAGATCGTGGCCGAGGACGTGGGGCTCACCGCCAACATCCTCAAGCTCGTGAACTCGGCCTACTTCGGCCTGGCGCGGCCCATATCCGTGCCGCAGCAGGCGGTCATCATCCTGGGCGTGAACGTCATCCGCTCGGTGATCCTCTCCCTGCATGTGTTCAAGAGTTTCGAAACCTCGGAGGCGGCGTCCTTCTCCCTGTCGAAGCTGTGGGCGCACTGCATGCGCACCGCCAGCATCACCCGGGCCATCGCCAAGGTCGAGGGCCTGGGCAAGGAGGACGCGGACAACGCCTACATCTCCGCCCTGCTGCATGACGTGGGCAAGCTGCTCTTGAACGCCCACTGCGCAGAGGAGTGCGCAGGCATCATGCAGGAGGTGCGCGCGAGCAACCGCCGCGTGGCCGATGTGGAGGCCGAGCGGCTGGGCCTCACCCACGCCCAGGTGGGCGCATACCTGCTGGGCCTCTGGGGACTGCCTTCGGCCGTGGTGCATGCCGTGGCCTTTCATCATTCCGAGACCCCGGAGCCGGGGGGCCTGAGTTCCGCAGACGTGGCCTATTTCGCCAACCTGCTGGACCACGACATCTTCGTCTTCAACGCGCATTACGCAACGCCTCAGGCCAGCCCGGAGCGCCTGGCGGCCATCGGCGGGCCGGACACGTACAGGCGCTGGCGCGACGAGGCCGTGGCCCTCGGCATCAGCGAGGAGGGAGCATGAACAGGAAGGTGCTTTTCGTCGACGACGACATGAACCTGCTGGAGAGCTTCCGCAGGCAGCTGCACAAGAAGGCCGACCTTGTCGTGGCCGAGGGGGCCAAGGCCGGCATTGAGGCCGCCGCGCGCCAGGGGCCGTTCGCTGTGGTCATCAGCGACTACAACATGCCCGTGATGAACGGCGTGGACATGCTGCGCGTCATCCGCCACGGCAGCCCGGACACCGTGCGCGTGCTGCTCACCGGCCACGCCGACCTGAACATCGCCGTCCAGGCCGTGAACGAGGGCAACATCTTCCGCCTTTTGACCAAGCCCTGCCCGCCGGAAACCATCGAGAAGGTGCTGGCCGACGCCTTCCACCACCACGACCTCATCACCGCCGAGCGCGAGCTGTTGGAAAAGACCCTGAAGGGCAGCGTGTCTGTGCTCTGCGACCTCATCTCGCTCGTCAAGCCGGATGTCTTTGGCCGGGTCTCGCGCATCCTGCCGCACCTGCGCGGCGTCAGCCGGCGCATGAACGACCCGCGCCCCTGGGAGACGGAGACCGCGGCCATGCTCTCCGTGATCGGCTTCATCACCCTGCCGGACTCGCTCATCCGCAAGGTTGAGAAGGGCCAGAACCTGACCGACAAGGAACTGGAGCATTTTCTGACCCACCCGGCCTTCGGGGCCAGGCTGATCGGCAAGATACCGCGTATGAGCGGCGTGGCGGACATCGTGGCCCACCAGGAAAAGCACTACGAGGGCGGCGGCGTGCCCAAGGAGGCTGCCCCTGGCGAGGCCATCCCGCTTGGCGCGCGCATCCTCAAGGCCGTGGTGGACTTCGACATCCTGCTGGCCAACGGCATGCCCAAGGCCGAGGCCATCACCAAGCTGGAGCGGCGCAAGGGGGTGTATGATCCCAAGGTCGTGGCCGCCCTGACCGAGACCGCCAACGAGCAGGCGCGCTACACCATGCAGAAGGTGCACCTGCATTCCCTGATGCCGGGCATGATCCTGGCCGAGGACCTGTTCGGCGTGCGCGGCACAGAGACCCTGCTGCTGATGGCCAAGGGCCGCGAACTGAACGAGACCGTCATCGAGTTCCTGATCGACAACGCGCGGACCATCAAGATAAACCAGCCCGTGGCGGTCATCCAGCCGCTCTAGGGCCCATTTCTAAAAGCGCCTTTTGCCCCCTGGGCGTTGTCGCGAGCCGATTTTGGTCCAGGGCTGTACCGCATGAGTACACTCCCTGGCCCCAAAATAGGCTCTCTCCTCGCCAGGGAACAAAATTCACCTTTTGGAAACAGACCCTAAGCCGGACCGCAAAGGAGAACCGACCATGCCCCAGTCCAAAGCGCGCGTGCTCCTCGTGGACGACGACGCCAACCTGCTCGCATCCATGCGCCGCCAGTTCGCCGGGAAATATGAGGTCCTTTCGGCCCAAAACGCTGCGGAGGCTCTGGAGATCATGGCGTCCGGCCCGCCTTTCAACGTGCTCGTCTCGGACCTCCGGATGCCCGGCATGGATGGCATCCAGTTCCTGGCCCAGGCTGCGGAGCTGTATCCGGATACGGTGCGCATCCTGCTCACGGGGTTCGCCGACCTGAACAACGCTGTGGAGGCCGTGAACCAGGGGTTCATCTTCCGCTTTCTCAGCAAGCCCTGTCCGCCCGAGGCCCTGGACAAGGCCTTGGCCGAGGCCGTGCGGCAGCACGGCCTTGTGGAGGCCCAGCGCGAGAACTACTCGCTCAAGCGTTTCAAGCGTCTGCTGGAGGGCATCGTGCACGGGTTTTCGGCCCTGGTGGAGGCGCGTGACCCCTACCTGGCCGGGCACCAGTCCAGGGTCGCCGCCCTGGCCCTGGCCATGGCCCGCAAGCTCAAGTTCAGCGCGGACGACCTGGAGATCCTGCGCATCGCGGCCCTGCTCCACGACATCGGCAAGATCTACGTGCCTGCGGACTTCCTGAACCGGCCCGGAGTGCTGCGCACCGAGGAGTTCTCGGTCATCAAGATGCACCCCGAGGTGGGCTACGACATTTTGAAGAACCTGGGCGAGGACTGGCCCGTGGCCATCATCATCCGCCAGCACCACGAGCGCATGGACGGCTCCGGCTACCCCCACGGCCTGGCTGGCGAGGACATCGACAAGGGCGCGCGGCTCATCGCCGTGGCCGATGTGGTGGACGCCATGTGCTCGCATCGGCCCTACCGGCCGAGCCTGGGCATCGAGGCCGCCCTGGCGGAGATCGAGAAGGGCTGCGGCGTCCGCTATGAAGAGCGGGCCGTGGAGGTCTGCCTGCGGCTCTTCCGCGAGGAAGGGTTCCAGTTCCCGAAGGTCGAGAATCCCTTTTGAGCCTGCCGGGGGTTCACGCGTGGGGCGCTTTTTTATGCCCGGAACGGGCTCGCAGCCGACACATGAGGGGGTCCGGGGGGAATCATTCCCCCCGGCGGGGGTGCCGGGGGCGGAGCCCCTGGCGGACATGCCGAAAGGACACGACATGACGACCATAGACCTGCGCGACAAGTGTTGAGGGCTGGGCATGGAGGTCGGGTGGCACCTCCGTTTCAGCCGCGAGGACGAGCTGGTGTTCCTGGTGCGCGCTGGGCTTGCGCCCAATGTCGAGGACGCGGCGTTCATCGCCGGGGACTGGACCCTCGCCTGGGAGCCGGATGCCGAGAATCCGGAGCACGCGGCGGCGCGCGTGACGCGCAAGCGGCCAGCCCGATGAGACAGCCCGATGAGGCAGCCGGATCAGACAGGTGGACGAGACAGCCGGATGAGACAGGTGGATGAGACAGGTGGATGAGACAGCCCGATGAGACAGCCGGCTCAGACAGGTGGACGAGACAGGCGGATGATCTGGTTGGAGATGTGGATGACGAGACAGGAGGAGCCATGCCTGAGTTGAGCAAGTCCGTGCTGGTCCTGGAATGCAGCCACCGCTCCGGCGGCAATTCCGATGCCGCGGCGGAGCAGGTGGCGCGCGGCGTGCGCGAGGCCGGGGGCACGGCCCTGGTGGTGGCCCTGCGCGACTACGCGGTGCTGGCCTGTCTGGCCTGCCGGGCCTGCGCCAAGGACAGGGACTCGGCCTGCGTGCTGCGGGGGAAGGACCAGGCCGAGGAGCTCTTCGCCCTGCTTATGGCCGCGCCCAGCGTGGTCTTCTGCTCGCCCATCTACTTCTATGCGCTGCCGTCCCTGTGCAAGACCTGGATCGACCGTTCCCAGCGCTTCTGGGAGGCCCGGCGCAAGGGCGACGCCTGGCTCCTGGCCTATCCGGAGCGCCAGGGCTTCGCCTGCCTGGTGGGCGGGCAGCCGACAGGGCAGAAGCTCTTTGACGGCGCGCGGCTGACCCTCAAGTATTTTCTGGTGAACTTCGGCCTGACCCTGGCCGAGCCGGTGAGCTTTCGCGGCAAGGACGAGCGCGGCGACCTCACGGCCGACCCCCTGGCCGTGGACCGCGTGCTGGCCCTGGGGCGCGAGGCCTGGGCCGCGGCCCAGGGCGCGCTCCGATGATCATCCGCCAGGGCCTGGCCCGGCTGGCTGGCTTGGCCCGGCCCCTGCTGATGCCTCTGCTGCTGGACGAGGCCCGCTGTCCGGGCTGCGGGCGCGTGGCCCAGGCCGGGGCGGACCTGGACTGGAGCCTCTGCCCGGACTGCCAGCTGGCCCTGGCCCGGCCCGAGGCTGCGGCCTGTCCCGGCTGCGGCCAACTGTCCGGCCTGGCATCTGATTTGTCCTCTGCTCTGGCATCTGGTCCGTCATCCGATCTGGCATCCGATCTGGCATCTGATCTGGCATCTGGTCTGGCATCTGCTCTGGCATCGGGGCTGTCGCCGGGGCTGTCGCCGGGGCTGCCGCCGGATGTCCCGCAGCAGTCCGTGCCCTGCCATGCCTGCCAAAAGTCGCCGCGGCCCTGGGGGCGGCTGGTGGCCTTCGGGGCCTACGACGGCCGCCTGCGCGACCTGATCCTGCAGTACAAGTTCGAGGCCCGGCTGGACCTGGGCCGCCAGCTCCAGGAGTGCCTGGTCTCGGCCTTCGAGCGCTCGGCTGCGGTCTTTCCGGAGCTTCTGGCCTGCGAGCTTCTGGTGCCGGTGCCGCTGCACCCGCGGCGGCTGTCCTGGCGCGGCTTCAACCAGAGCCGCGAGCTGGCGCGGCTTTTGGCCCTGCGCCGGGGCCTGCCCATCCGCCAGGAGGCGCTCTTGCGCGTGCGGCGCACGGTGCCGCAGATGGAGCTGGACCGGGCTAAGCGGGCGGAGAACATCCGGGGGGCCTTTGCGGCGGACCCGGAGCTCCTGGCCGGGCGCACGGCGCTTTTGGTGGACGACATCATGACAACGGGCTCGACATTGGAGGAATGTTCGCGCATGATGCTTGCCGCCGGTGCCGCACAGGTTCATGTGCTGGTGCTGGCCAGGGCCTGAGGTCCGTTTGCGCTGGTGAAAAATATTCACCACGCGGCGCTTGACTTTTCCCCGGCCTTGGAGCTAAGAAAGCCCCTCTTACGCGATGGAGGTATTCGCAATGTTCGCAATCATCGAGACCGGCGGTAAGCAGTACCGCGTGGAACAGGGACTCGAGTTCAAGGTGGAGTTGCTCCAGGCCGATGCCGGCAGCGAGCTGGCCCTGGACAAGGTCCTGCTTGTGTCCGCTGAAGGCGCCACCAAGATTGGCGCCCCCTACCTGGAAGGCGCTACGGTGTCTTGTGAGGTCCTTGGCCATGGCCGCGGCGAAAAAATCTTCGTTTTCAAGAAGAAGCGCCGCAACGACTTCCACAAGAAGACCGGCCACCGTCAGGACTACACCAGCCTGAAGGTCAAATCCATCCAGGCTTAAGCCCCCTGAAGGAGAACTGATATGGCTCACAAGAAAGCGGGCGGCAGCTCCAGAAACGGCCGCGACAGCGCCGGCCAGCGCCGGGGCGTCAAGCGTTACGGTGGTCAGAAGGTTTTGGCCGGCAACATCCTCGTTCGCCAGGTGGGCACTTCGATCCACCCCGGCAAGAACGTCGGCCTGGGCAAGGACTTCACCCTGTTCGCCCTGGTGGACGGAGAGGTCAAGTACGAGAAGTACACGCGCAAGAACAAGGTCAAGACCCGGGTGCACATTCTGCCCGTGAGCGCCTAGACACAAGGCTCTAGCACCCAATCCTTTAAGATCCGAACGGCGGGCAGGAGCGGCACCATGCAGCTCCTGCCCGTTTTTCTTCGGTCCAGGCGGTTACCAGCCCATGCGATTCGTGGATGAAGCCAACATCATCGTGCGCTCCGGCAAGGGCGGCAATGGCAGCGCGTCCCTCAAGCGCGCCAAGAACCTGCCCAAGGGCGGGCCCGACGGCGGCGACGGCGGCAAGGGCGGCGACGTCATCTTCCGCGCCAGCACGCGCCTGCTGACCCTGTACGACTTCCGCGTGCGCAGCATGTTCGAGGCCGAGAACGGCGTGAACGGCAGGGGCCAGGACAAGTACGGCCGCAACGGCGAGGACCTGGTCATCGAGGTGCCCGTGGGCACCATGCTCCTGGACGTGACGCAGGGCGGCGCCAATTACGACGACGGCCCGGACGGCGCCGCCCTGCCCGTGCTCCTGGCCGACCTCTCCCGCCCGGACCAGGAATACGTGGTCTGCCCCGGCGGCATCGGCGGGCGCGGCAACCTGCATTTCAAGAGCTCCACCAACCGCGCGCCAAAGTTCGCCGAACCCGGCAAGCCCGCCACGGAAAAGCGCCTGCTGCTCCGGCTCAAGGTGCTGGCCGACGCCGGGCTGCTCGGCCTGCCCAACGCGGGCAAGTCGACCTTCCTGTCCGCCGTGTCCGCCGCGCGCCCCAAGATCGCGGCCTATCCCTTCACCACGCTGGTGCCCAACCTGGGCGTGGTGGAGGACGCTGGCGGGCGGCGTCTGGTCATCGCCGACATCCCCGGCCTCATCGAGGGCGCCAGCCAGGGCCTGGGCCTGGGCTACCAGTTTTTGAAGCACGTGGAGCGCACGCGCTTTCTCGTGCACATCCTAAGCGGCCTGGACGCCGACCCGGAGCATCCCGAGGCCGGCTACGCCATGCTGGGCGAGGAACTGCGCGCCTTTGACCCGGAGCTGGCGGCCAAGCCGCAGATCCGCGTCATCAACAAGATCGACATCCTGGAGCCGGAGCGCCTGGCCGCCCTGCGCCAAAATGCGCCGGGGGACATCCTCTTTGTCTCGGCCCTCACCGGCGACGGCCTGCCCGGGCTGCTGGCCGAGATGTGGCGGCGCTTCGACGCCCTGAGCCCGGTGGACGAATCCGCTGCCGAGGAGCCGGACTGGACAGGGGAGAGCGGGACATGAGCGACGGGGCAGGACAGCTGGATGCGGGCGCCCTGCGCCGCGAGATTCTGGGCCGCACCAAGCGTGTGGTGGTCAAGGTCGGCAGCGCTGTCCTGACCTCGGACAAGGGCCTGGAACCCGCGATCGTGGGGCGGCTGGTGCATCAGATCGCCGCGCTGCACGACCAGGGCCTGGAGGTGGTGCTCGTGAGCTCCGGGGCCGTGGCCGCCGGGCGCACGCGCATCCGCCAGAGCGTGCAAAACTCGGGCGCCATCGATTTCGCCGAGCTGCCCTCGCGCCAGGCCGCCTCAGCCATTGGCCAGAGCCGCCTGATGCACGAGTACGACGAGGCCTTCAGCCGCTATGGCAAGACCGTGGCCCAGCTCCTGCTGACCCGCGAGGACCTGCGCTCGCGCGCGCGCTTCCGCAACGCCCGCAACACCATGCGCAGGCTGCTTGACTGGGGCGTCATCCCCATCGTCAACGAGAACGACACCGTGGCCGTGGCCGAGCTCAAGTTCGGCGACAACGACACGCTCGCAAGCCTCATCGTGGACCTGGTGGGCGCGGACCTGTTCGTGAACCTGACCTCCGCCGACGGGGTCTTTGACAAGAACCCGGACAAGCACCCGGACGCGGCCTGCGTGCCCCTGATCGCGGACATCGAGAGCCTGGACATCGAGGCCATGTGCGACGGCAAGACCTCTGTCGGCTCCGGCGGCATGTACTCCAAGCTCCGGGCCGCGCGCCGCGCCGCGCAGCTCGGCGTGCCCACGCTCATTGTCTCCGGCAAGGACGGGTCCGGCAAGGACGGCACCGGCACGGGCCAGCAGGCCCTCACGCGCATCTTTGCCGGGGAGGTGCTGGGCACCCTGGTGCTGCCCTGCGGGCGCTTGGTCTCGCACCGCAAATTCTGGCTGGCCTACCACGACGACCCGGCAGGCACCGTGAGCGTGGACGCCGGGGCGGCCAAGGCCCTGCGCGAGAACGGCAAGAGCCTGCTGCCTGCGGGCATCCGCAAGGTCGAGGGCCGCTTTGAGCGCGGCGCGCTGGTGCGCATCGTGGACCTGGACGGCCGCCACGTGGGCGTGGGCCTGTCCAACTATTCCGGCGAGGAGCTGACCCGCATAAAGGGCCGCAAGAGCTCGGAGCTGGCCGAAGTGCTGGGTTCGGCCCCGTATCCCGAGGCCGTGCACCGCGACAATCTGCTGCTCGACGCCGCGCTGTAGAGGGGGCCTGTCCCCAAAAGCGTCTTTTGCTCCCTGGGCATCGTCGCTGGCCGGTCTGGGGCCAGGGCTGTACCGCAGGAGTACTATCCCCGGCCCCAGCCCGTCCCGCTCCTCGCCAGGAACCAAAATCCATCACCTGGAAACAGGCCCCAATCCCGATGCTGTTCCGGATGCTCCCACGGCATCCCCGCTCATGCCGAAAGGGCTGTTTCAGGTTCCTCCTGAAACAGCCCTTTCGGCGTAAAATGGGGGTCTGGGGGCCGCTGCCCCCGGCGGGATACAGGATACATATAGTATACCCACAAGGAAAAATCAATCATCCTGGGCGCATATGCGAAATTTCACCTAGAAGTTGCCCTCAAAACACAATTAATCCTGGCCTCTTCGGTCTTCTTCCTCTATGCCATTGCCATGAGCAAACAGCCACCCACCGCCCCAGCACCGAAGGCATATGCATATATCCGCCTGTCCAGCACTCCTCAAACCCTCGGCGAGGGCGAAAAGCGTCAGCTGCGCGCCTCCAAAAAATTTGCAAAGCGGCATGGCCTCGTCATTGACGAAACGCTTAATGACCTTGGCGTTTCAGCTTACCGGAGCGGCAACTCCCGTAAGGGTGCCCTCGGAACCTTTCTCAAGCTGGTCGAAGACGGTGTCATTGCGCGCGGGTCGATGCTGATCGTTGAATCACTGGACCGACTTACGCGCGACAAGGCCGGTGACGCCCTCAACCTGCTCCTTGCCCTGACAAAGGGCGGCATCCGCATTGGGATTACCGGCCAGAACACGATTCTTGATGAGCTGTCATACAGCGTCATGCATTCTGTTATGGCTGACCTCGCCCGCTCGCACAGCGAAAGCGAGCACAAATCCATGCGCTCCAAGGACAACTGGCAGGTGAAGCGAGAGAAGGCGGCGGATGGCGTGCCGGTTTCGCGCCAGTGTCCGCTTTGGCTTGTGGTCAAGCGTCGCAAGTTCCACTTGTTGGAAGACCGTGCGGCAATCGTCCGCCGAATCTTCGAAATGTATGTTTCCGGTATCGGGCGCTACGTCATCGCCAGCACTCTGCGGGCGGAAGGTATCCCACCATGGAACAAGCGTAAGCCGATTTGGCACGCCAGTTACATTCAGAAGCTCTTGCACAACCGTGCGGTGATTGGGGAATACCTGCCCGAGGTGACAACCGATGAAGGGCGCAAGCAGACCGAAACCATCCCCAACTACTATCCGCCCATTATCCCGCAGGAACTCTTCGACCACGCGCAAAACGTCGCGACCACGCGAGCGCGGAAGCAGTCCGGTCGGAAGGGCAAACGGTTTACAAATTTATTTCAGAAACTTGCGAAGTGTTCCGCCTGCGGCGGCCCCATGCGGTATCTCGACCGTACCCGCGACAAGACCCGCAAAGACGGCGTGCGGCCTTGGGCACGTTACCTCGTTTGCAGTAGAGCCCTCGAAGGACAGGACTGCACGAACAGACAGCATTACAATTACTTGTTCCTTGAGAACTTCGTCCTTGCAGGGGGGCTCTCGGACGTTGATGTGGTCGCCGCCGCTGGGGTCCACAGCGAGACGGCCAAAAAGCAGGCGGAGACAATCGAAGCCTTGGGCGCGCAGCTGACGAAAGTCGATGCCGAAATCCAAAATGCGCTGAGGTTTCTCGGCAACCCCGAGCTTGCCGGGCTCGACGAGCTGGAACGGACACTGGTTGACAAACAAAAGAAGCGGAGGGAGCTCCAGACGCAGATGGGCACGGCCCGCGCCGATGCCGCCGAGGCTCGGCAGGCGGCGGAAGATTCCATCCAGTTTCGGCACCTGCGCGAGCTTGAGCGGCGGGCGTATGCCGAGACGCTGGAAGGCATCAACATGTCTGACGAGGCGGTCTACGCCCGGCGCGTGCGGATCGCGATGGAGATGAGAAGCGTCATTGAGCGAGTTGAGTGCGAAGCAGAGCACAAAGTCACTATCACCACGCGAAGCGGAACTGCTTACGAACTCGACGGGCGCGAATGGACATTTGTCACCAAAGGCCCCAAGGGGCCGTCCGGCAAACAAAGCGTTGCGCGCGTCTTCGCCGGTCGCGCTGTCACCCGGCTTGAGGTTGAATGACAGGAAGACCCGCTGCGCGGCATGCGGAGGGGGCGTCAGCGCTTCGCACGCCTTTCTTTCCCTAATATCCTGCGACCCCCATCCGGAAACTGGCAATACGTTTGGGAGCTGTGCCACCCTTGTCTGTTGTTCATCAACCAACAGACAAGGATGGTGCGTCTCATGGGTATTTCCACCCAATATTTCGACGAGTTCAAGACCCATTTCGAAATTCGTCCCGGTCATGTCTTTGTGAAGCCCGCCAAGGACGAGCCGGCTTTTTGCGTCCCGTCCGCCGAGGTCGGGACGTATCCCTACATCATCCTGAACCCCGGCATGCTCTGCTGGGTCCATGTCGACATCGACCTGCCAAAGATGCCCCGCCCCGCCGATGGAGAGACGCAGGCGCTGGCACTCCAGCGCACGGCCTTCGACCTCGCGCAGTATGAAGCCTTGAACATCCCGCTTCCGGCTTTCGCGGTCTTGTCCGGCAAGGGCTATCACTTGCTTTGGCCTCTTCTGCGCCCTTTGCCGCCGCATCCATCGACAAAGTCCCGCCGATTCTATCACGACGTCCGGCGTAACCTTATCCGTGCCGTCGGCGGCGACATCGCTTGTGGCGTCCACACCATTGGCGCAAAGAATCCGTTTTTCGCAAGGCACACAGCCGTGAGATACCCATCCGGCCCTTGCACGCTTGAAGCGTTGCGCCTTGATGCCAGGCCACAGGACGCACCCCACTGGCGTCGGCTCGACTACGAGAGTGGGCAGAGAAACTGCGCGAGCTTCCGCGTCGCCCTCTCATACTTTCACCGCCTTGGCGGCGCGTCGGCAGACGAGCTCGTTGCGTATCTTGCTGAATACCAAGCAGGGTCAAACACCCCTCCGCTCCCTGTGGAAGAAAACTGGGACATCGCGAAGTCAATTGTCCAGAACGGCGAGCGGTACAAATCGCGGGCGGATCGGAATTATGGCGTCATGGGGTTACCCACCCTCAAAGGCACCGACCTGCCTGCCGAGGAGCGTCGTGCGGCCATCCGCCAGCGGCAGGGCGAAGGCGCGCGTTACAGCGCCGCATGCCGTGCGGCGGAATGTCGCTTGGCCATTGCCGGTGCAGTGGAGGCGTTGAAGCAAGCCGGACAGAAGATTACCGGGGAGGCTGTTGCCCGCGCAGCGGATGTCGATGTCCGTACCGTCCGCCGTCACCTCATCATCCGGGACGGGCAGGTCACATGGAAGGCCGTGGAAAGACAGGAAGGCGCGTTGCTGGCAGAGGAGTCGGCGAAGTGAAAAAAGAGAACGGGCGGCAGATGCTGGGCAAGGGGTGCTTTGCCCGCTTGACGAGCCTCACAAATCCCTAGATGAAATCCGACTGTGCAAAGAAAGGAGCAACGGCGTGGGCAAGAGCGACAACGAAAGGCGTGAGCGGTATCGAGCCACCGCTTTGAAAGCGCACGCGGCGAAAGTGAGCGGGCGTGAAGCCGTCCCCGGCCAGCCGCTGACCGAGCCCCGACTGTTGCCAGACGGATTGATGCCCCGTCAGCAGTTTCATGATTTGCACTGCCTCTCTCTCTTTTCAGGCGGCGGCGGTCTCGACATCGGATTTGAGCGCGCGGGTTTTCAGCACGTCGCGTGCTACGAGCTGTTGGCGAAAATCGCGGCGTGCCTGTCCACGAACCGCCCGACCTGGACTGTGCGGACTGGCGAAGCAGGAGACGTCCGGACGGCGGCGTGGGAGCCGTTCCGAGGCATCGATGTCATGATTGGCGGTCCGCCGTGCCAGCCATTCTCACAGGCTGGCGACCAGAAAGGGAAGGACGACGAACGGGACATGCTTCCGGCATACGTTCGCGCAATCCGACAGGCCAAGCCAAGGGCGTTCTTGCTAGAGAACGTCGCGACTCTGCTCAATCCGATGTTCTCCGCACACCTGCACGCTGAAGTCGTCACTCCGCTCGCCGGAGAGTATCAGCTACGGCAGTTCACCTTGGACGCCGCGAGCTTCGGAGTTCCCCAGGTGCGTCGGCGCGCCTTCATTGTCGGCTTTCGTTCCGAAGCCGACGCCGCCAGATTCGTCGTTCCCGCTCCCACCCACTGCGTTCCTGGCCGCGCAGCGGATGGTGCTGGCCTGCTTCCGCTTCTCGGGATGGTGTCTGGGCTGACCCCTTGCATGGGCGCACGCGAGGCGCTCGGTCTGACAGACATCGGCTTCGACAGCCTTGCCCCAACCCTTCGGAGTGGGCTCACGAGTAAAAGATATACGACGTCAGTGGTCAGCGGACAGGCAAGCGCCAAAAATTGGACAAAACTGCAAATCTGGCCGAACGGCGTCAGCCGAACCCGCGAAGCCGCACGACAGTTCCCGACCCCCAATGGGCATTTCCGCCTTGCCGTGCCGGACTGCGCGCTCTTACAAGGATTCCCTTCGGACTGGCAACTCCCATCACAAGCGTATCTCGCCCTGGGCGTCATCGGCAATTCAGTCTGCCCGCCGGTTGCGTTTCACCTCGCGGGTGCAATACGAAACGCGCTCTTGGGATAAACCGCGCACCGGAGTGAGCAGGAAGGGCCGCATGGCCCTTTCCTTTTTGCCATGTGACCGGCGTAGCGGATGCCTGTGGGCGCTCGTCCTTCGCACAAATAGCGGCACCAGACCACACGACCTGTAATTACCCGACATGTAAAGTGATCGACGGTTAACAGGAATACACCGGGCACAGGACCAAGGGGGCTGAAGGTTGGATCCAAGGCAAGGGTACATTGTCTTTTGTCTTACTCTTACTGTCTTTCTGTATTTGGTGTTGGGAAGGGGAGTGTCAGAGTAGATCCATGTCGAGCCCGCGCCGCCGCCCTCGACCCCGAAAACGGGCACGAGACGAGGGGGAAGGGACGTTTCGGAAGAAGACCCACAAGCGCGAGAGCTCGGGGCGCAGAGACGCAAAGAAGGGCCTTCCCGGCCCCTCTTCTTTTTACATCCGAAATCGTGAGCCGAGATACCGGGCAACGACATCGTCGCGGTCCGGGCCGTGGCCGAGTTCCGATTTGATGAGCAGGCGGGCGTCACTGTCCAGTTGCCGCCAGGCCGTGCCTGCGATTTCCATCGCTTCGGCGGGCGTGCCGCCAGCGGATGCGCACTGAAAGCCGGTGATGCCCGCATATCGTTCTTGTGCGTATGCGTGTCGCAGGCCGTGCAGTGACGCGCCGCACACGGCTGTCGAAATACCCGCTGCGCAGGCCATTGCATATGCCTTTTTTTCCCATGCGCGTTCATTCGTGCCGTCAGGCATGAGGTTGCCGTGCCTGGACACGATGCGCCGGGCGTCGTTGATTGCAGAAAGGAACGCCAGAGACGGCGCGGATATCATCCGCTCGCGTCCGCCCTTGGTCCCATCGCTGATGAAAACACGGCCATCGGCGTTAGAGTCCACGGATGTGGTGTAAATTCTGAGGTTGGCCAGGGGGAGAGGGATA
>CAZXZF010000019.1:0-20867 GCA_964645095.1 uncultured Desulfocurvus sp.
GCCCTTGGGCGTGCCGAAGTACGCGCCGCCGGTGAGCTCGCGCACCACGAGCAGGTCAATGCCCCTCTCCACGATATCGGGCCGCAGGAAGCAGGCGTGCTTGAGCTCCGGGAACAGGCTGGCGGGCCGCAGGTTGGCGAAGAGCCCCAGCTCCTTGCGGATGCCGAGCAAGCCCCTCTCCGGGCGAATGGCCGGGTCGATGGTGTCCCACTTGGGGCCGCCCACCGCGCCCAAAAGCACGGCGTCAGAGGCCTTGCACAGGCGCACCGTGGCTTCGGGCAGGGGGCCGCCCGTGGCGTCGATGGCCGAGCCGCCGATGAGGGCCTCTTCCGTCTCGAACTTCTTGCCGTATTTTTCGCCCACCTTGGCCAGGACCCGCAGGGCCTGAGCCACTATCTCACGGCCGATGCCGTCTCCGGGCATGACGCAGATTTTCATTGTCAGCCCCCTACTGCTTCGCGGCCAGACGCTTCTTGACGTAGGGCACCAGGCCCCCGGCGTCGAGGAGGTCCTGCATGGACTGGGGCACAGGAGCGCAGACCACGGTCACGCCGGTGGTCAGGTTCTTGATCTGCCCGGCGTCGAGGTCCACCTCGAGCTGGTCGCCGTCGCGCAGCTTGTCCGCGTCGTCGCCCACTTCCAGCAGCACCAGGCCCATGTTGTAGGCGTTGCGGTAGAAGATGCGGGCGAAGCTCTTGGCCACCACCACGGGGATGCCCGCGCCCAGGATGGCGATGGGGGCATGCTCCCGGGATGAGCCGCAGCCGAAGTTCTCGTCGGCCACGATGATGTCGTTCTTCTGCACGCGCTTGACCCAGCCGGGCGTGAGGCCCTCCATGCAGTTGGAGCCCAGGACCTCGGAATCCGTGGTCACCAGGAACCGGGCCGGGATGATGGCGTCGGTGTCGATGTGCGCACCGACCTTGTGCACCTTGCCTGTGACGAGCATATCTCTCTCCTTGTGCGCCGCCCGGAACGCGTCCTCGGGCGGGGATTTGCTTCGCGGTGTTCTTACAACGTGTAGGCTTACAGTTTGCCGGGCCTACAGCCTGCCCGGATGGATGATCTCACCGGCCACGGCGCTGGCCGCGGCGACCGCCGGGCTGGCCAGATAGACCTCGCTCTCCAGGCTGCCCATGCGGCCGCGGAAGTTGCGGTTGGTGGTGGAGATGCATCTCTCGCCCCCGGCCAGGATGCCCATGTGGCCGCCCAGGCACGGTCCGCAGGTGGGCGGGCCGACCACGGCCCCGGCGTCCATGAAGATGCTGAACAGCCCCTCGTCCATGGCCTGCCGCCAGATCTTCGGGGTGGCGGGCAGGATGATCAGGCGCACGTTCTTGTGCGCCTTGCGGCCCTTCAAGACCGCCGCGGCCTCGCGCATGTCCTCGATGCGGCCATTGGTGCAGGAGCCGATGACGGCCTGGTCCACGCGCATGCTTTTCAGTTCGTCCACGCCACGGACATTGTCGGGCAGATGCGGGCAGGCCACCTGCGGACCCATGCCGGTGACGGACAGGGACAGCTCCTGCTCGTACACCGCGCCGGGATCGGCCTTGAGCGCCTTGTCGCCGTGCCGGCCATGCGCCTGGCAATAGGCCAGGGTCTTGGCGTCGGCCGGGAACAGGCCGACCTTGGCGCCGGCCTCGATGGCCATGTTGGCCATGGTCATGCGGCCCTCGATGCTCAAATTGTCGATGACCGAACCGCCGAACTCCAGCGCCCGGTACAGCCCGCCGGACACCCCGAGGCGGCCGATGAGGTGCAGGATCAAGTCCTTGGCCCCGACAAAGGGCCCAAGCTGGCCGTCGTACTCCACGCGGATGGTGGGCGGCACCTTGAACCAGGTCTCGCCCAGGGCCAGGGCCCCGGCGATGTCTGTCGAGCCCATGCCCGTGGCAAAGGCCCCGAGGCCGCCGTAGGTGCAGGTGTGGCTGTCCGCGCCGACCACGATGTCCCTGGGGCCGACCAGGCCGAGCTCGGGCAGAAGCGCGTGCTCCACGCCGCAGTCGCCGCCCTCGTAATAGTGCGTCACGCCCATTTCGCGGGCGAACTCGCGCACCACCTTGACCTGCTCGGCGGAATCGATGTCCTTGTTCGGCGTGAAGTGGTCGCAGACCAGGGCCACCTTGTCCCTGTCAAAGACCTTGGTCGCGCCCATGCCCTTGAAGGACTTGATGGCCAGGGGCGCGGTGATGTCGTTGGCCAGGACCAGGGACACGCGGCAGGTGACGATCTGCCCGGCGCGGGTGATTTCCTCATCCGTGTGCGCCTGCAGGATTTTTTCAGCTAAATTGTGGGACATTCGCTCTTCTCCTCCCTCATTTTCTCCAAACGATTGAGTGCGTTGATGAAGGCCATGGCGCTGGCCACGAGGATGTCCTCGTTGGTGCCGCGTCCCACCGACCTCTTTCCCTCATGCTCGATGCGCACGGTCACCGTGGCCTGGGCGTCCGTGCCCCCGGTGACGGCGTTGATCTGGAAGCGGTCCAGGGCGGGCGCGTAGCCCACCATGGCCCCGATGCACTTGAACAGGGCGTCCACAGGCCCCTCGCCAAAGGACGAGTGGCGGCGCACCTCGGCCACGGTCTCGCCGTCCAGGACCTCCAGGACCATGGCCGCATGGGGCGGCACCCCGCCCGTGCCGGAGAACACGCTCATGTCCTTCAGGCGGTAGCGGTCGCGGCGGCGGTAGACCATCTCCAGGACCAGCGCCTCCACGTCCTCGTCAAAGACGCGCTCCTTCTTGTCCGCCAGCTCCTTCACCGCGGCAAAGACCACGGCCAGCTGGGCGTCGTCCAGGACATAGCCCAGCTCCACGAGCTTGGCCTTGATGGCGTGGCTGCCGGAGTGCTTGCCGATGACCATGTCCGTGCCCTTGCGGCCCACGGATGCGGGCGTCATGATCTCGTAGGTCAGCGGATTCTTCAGCATGCCGTCCTGGTGGATGCCGGACTCGTGCGCAAAGGCGTTGGCGCCCACGATGGCCTTGTAGGGCGGGATGGGCTGGCCGATGATCTGCGAGAGGCGGCGGCAGGAGGGGTACAACTGCTCGGTCTTGACGCCGCAGTCGAGTTGATAGAGCTCGTGGCGCGTGTGCAGGGCCATGACCAGCTCCTCAAGGGAGGCGTTGCCCGCGCGCTCGCCGATGCCGCAGAGGGTCACCTCGGCCTGGCGCGCCCCGGCCCGGATGGCCGAGAGGCTGTTGGCCACGGCCAGGCCCAGGTCGTTGTGGCAGTGCACGCTGAACACGGCGTCCTTCGCGTTGGGCACGGTCTTGATGAGGTAGGCGATGAGTTCGCCGAACTCAAAGGGCTGGGCATAGCCCACGGTGTCCGGGATGTTCACGGTCTTGGCCCCGGCGCGGATGACCACCTCGCAAACCTTGGCCAGGAACTCCCAGTCCGAGCGCGAGGCGTCCTCGGCCGAGAACTCCACGTTGGGGCACAGGCTCGCGGCGTGTTTGACCGCCGCCTCGGCCATCTCCAGCACCTGCTCGCGCGTCTTGCGCAGCTTGTGCGTCATGTGGATCTCGCTGGTGGCCAGGAAGGTGTGGATGCGCGGGTTTGCGGCGTCCCTGATGGCCTCCCAGCCCCGGTCGATGTCGCGGGTCAGGGCCCGGCAAAGCGCCGCCACCTGGATGTGCCTGATGGACCGGGCAATGGCCTGGACAGACTCGAAGTCGCCCTGGCTGGCGGCGGGAAAGCCCGCCTCGATGATGTCCACGCCCAGGGCTTCGAGCTGGCGCGCGAGGCTGACCTTCTCTTCCTGGTTCATGGTGGCGCCGGGCGACTGCTCGCCGTCACGCAGCGTGGTGTCGAAAATATACACGCGATCTGACATGGATCCTCCTCACGTGGCTTGGAAACGTATCTGTTTAATGAATGGCTGGCAACAACAGCGGGTGTGCACCCGCGCACGGGGACGTCCCAGGGGAAGCTCCTGCAGCCGAGAAAACGAGGTGAGGCGTCGGCTTACGAGGGTTCCTTCTGGGACTCTCGTAGGAGCTTGGAGCTGCGCGGGGATAGGATGAACATCGTGTAGATGGGCCCTGAGATGATATATCCCAGGAAGAAGAGGAAGCCCAGCATCTTGGGGCGCGAGGCCACCATGACGAAGAGCAGGATCACCGTGACCATGGAGCTGAAGGGGTGGGCCTTGATGAACCCGTACTCCTTGAAGGAGGCGTAGCGCATGGTGCTGACCATGAGGAAGGACAACACGTACACGAGCACCAGGCAGGCCGTGGGCAACACCCCTAAGACCCAGTTCTCGGGCAGATGCGGGGTGAACAGGATGAGCGTGGCCAGGGTGCTGGCCTGGGCCGGAATGGGCAGGCCCACGAAGAATTTCTTGCTCGTCACGGCGGCCTGCACGTTGAAGCGCGCCAGCCTGAGCGCCCCGCAGGCGACGAGCAGGAACGAGGCCATGAGCCCCAAGGTGCCGAAGCTGTGCAGCTGCCACAGGTACACGGTGAGCGCCGGGGTGACGCCAAAGGCCACGAGATCGGCCAGGGAGTCGAACTGCACGCCGAATTCGCTGGTGGTGTTGGTCAGCCGGGCCACCTTGCCGTCCAGGCCGTCGAAGAGGCAGGACCCCAGGATGCACAGGGCCGTATACTCGTACAGGCCCTCGATGGCCCAGATCATCCCCATGAACCCAAGGAACAGGCTCGCGGTGGTGAACAGGTTCGGCAGGATGTACACGCCCTTGTGGCGCGGCAATGCCTTTTCCTTGACCATACGACTCCCCGGACAATCCCGGCTTGACTACTTGCGGACGGCGAGGGCCGTCTCGCCTGCGCGGACGGTTTCGCCCACGTACACCTTCACAGCATAGCCATCGGGCAGGTAGAGGTCAACTCTGGACCCGAACTTGATCAGACCGAAGCGCTCGCCCCGGCGCAGGATGTCTCCGGGCTCGGCCCAGCAGACGATGCGCCGCGCGATGAGTCCCGCGATCTGCACCACGGTGAAGCGCTCCGCGCCCCGGCCCAGGACCACGATGTTGCGCTCGTTGTCTGTGCTTGCCTTGTCCAGGCTGGCGTTGAAGAACTTGCCGGGGATGTAGCGGATGAGCTCCACGCTGCCCTCGACCGGGGCGCGGTTCACGTGCACGTCAACGACGTTCATGAACACGCAGACCACCTGGCGCACCTGGCCGCTCACCGGGTCCGGCGCGAAATCCACCTTGCACACCCGCCCATCTGCCGGGGAAACCACGGCGTCCAGGTCCTCGGGCGTCACACGCTCGGGATCGCGGAAGAAATGCACCACGAAACCGGTGACCACAAGCAGGAGCAGGGCCAGGAGCCACCAGCCCATGGCGGCGAAAACAAGGGTGGCGAAGGCCGAGAGGCCGATGGAGGGCAGGCCCTCCAGGCTCAGTCCGATGGTCGGTTTGCGCATGCGCTTGTGGTCTCCTTAAGGGTCGTGAGCGTACTCCGGTGCTGATGAATTACCCGCCATTGCGCGCGAGGTCAACAACCATGCGCTTGGCTTCATCCGGACTCAATGGTAGCCTTGGGCATGGAACCCATCACCCATCTGGCGGCCGGGGTGCTCACGGCCCAGGCCCTGCGCCCGCGCCTTGGCAATCCGCGCGGCCTGACGCTGCTCTGCGCCGCCGCAGCGACCGTCCCGGACCTGGACATCGCCGTCGGCTGGCTGAACCCGGAGTTCTACCTGCTCTACCACCGCGGGCTGACCCATTCCCTGTTCGCCCTGCCCCTGCTGGCCCTGCTGCTGGCCTGGACAGCGCGCAGGCTCGGCGCTGCGGTCCCGCTGCGCTCAGGCTTTATGGCCGCCTGCCTGGGCCTGGCCAGCCACCTGTTCCTGGACGTGCTCACGGCCTTCGGCACACAGATCTTCGCGCCCTTCTCGGACGCGCGCCTGCGGCTTGAGGGCCTGTTTGTCGTCGATCCCCTCTTCACCTTGAGCCTCCTGACCCTGGCCTTCCTGGCGCGCGCCGGAGCACGCAGACCGGCAAAGGCCAAGGCCCGCCTGGCCCTGGTCGGGCTGGGCTGGATGCTGCTCTACCCGGCCCTTGGCGTGGCCCTGCGCCTGGACATGCAGGCCCGCTACGAGGCGCTCTTGACCAGCCGCGGCGCAGCCTTCGACCGCGTGGCCGTGACCCCGGACGCCCTGGCGCCGTATTACTGGAAGGTTGTGGTGGAATCCGGCCCGGACATGCTCGTGACCACGGCCAACCCGCTGAACATCGCGGCGAGCTACCCGGTGCTGCGCCTCAAGCGCGCCGACCGCGCGGAGCTCAGGCGGCTGGGCAGCCAGGCCAGCATCTTCGGCACCTTTGCCTGGTTCGCGACCCATCCCTTTGCCGAGGCCGCGCCCGCGCCGATTGGTGCCCGCGCCACGCGCTACGCCGACGCCAGCTTCCTGAATTCCGGCCCGGTGCTGCGCGCCCTTAATGGCGACTCGGCGGTGTTCGCCGAGTTCACGGCCATCCTCGACAACGCCGGACGGCTCACGTCCTGGCGCGACGAGCGCGGCCAGACCCATCCAGTGGCGCACCCGGTGCTGCCCGCAGGCGGCCTCTAGGGCCTGTTTCCCAAAAATGGATCGTGTTCCCTGGCGAGGAAAGAACCTGTTTTGGGGCCAGGGCAGGTGCTCATGCGGTACAGCCCTGGCCCCAAATCGGCGCGCGCCGATTTCCAGGCGACGCCCCGGGGGCAAAAGACGTTTTAAAGAGACAGGCCCTAGCTAGCGTCCGATGCCGTAGTGCTTGAGCCCGAAGCGGGCCAGAAGCGAGCGCGAGTACAGATTGCGGCCGTCAAAGATCACCGGCTCGCCAAGCTTCCGGGCGATGCCCGCAAAATCCGGGTTGCGGAACTGGTTCCAGTCCGTGACCACGGCCAGGGCGTCGGCGCCTTCGAGGGCGTCGTACTGGCTGGCCGCCAGCTCCACCAGGGCGTTGCCGGAGAGCTCGGCCCGGGCGCGCGCGCCGGCCACGGGGTCAAAGGCCTGGACGCGCATGCCGTGAGCCGTCAGCTCGCGGATGATGTCAAAGGCCGGGGCCTCGCGGATGTCGTCGGTGTTGGCCTTGAAGGCCAGTCCCCACAGGGCCAGGGTCCGCCCGGCCACGCCGCCCAGGGGGGCGAAGTGCGCCAGGACCTTCTCGGCCAGCACGGTCTTCTGCCGGGCGTTGACCTCGTCCACGGAGCGGATGAGCCCGGCCTCGTAGCCCGCCTCGCGCGCCGTGGCCAGAAAGGCCTTCACGTCCTTGGGGAAGCAGGAGCCGCCATAGCCCACGCCGGGGTAGATGAAATCGTAGCCGATGCGGTGGTCGCTGCCGATGCCGAGGCGCACCTCGGAGACGTCCGCGCCCACGCGCTCGCAGATGTTGGCCACCTCGTTGATGAAGGAGATCTTGGTGGCCAGCATGCAGTTGGCCGCGTACTTGGTCATCTCCGCGCTGCGCACGCCCATGATGATCAGCTTCTCGCGGCTGCGGGCAAAGGGCGCGTACAGGGCTTTGAGCAGCTCCGCGCTTTTCGGGTTCTCGGTGCCCACGATGACGCGGTCGGGCTTCATGAAGTCCTGCACCGCGTCGCCCTCTTTCAGGAACTCCGGGTTGGAGACCACGTCGAACTCGACCGTGGCCCCGCGCGCGGCCAGCTCGCGCGTGATGATGGCGCGCACGCGGTCGGCGGTGCCCACGGGCACGGTGGACTTGTTGACCACGATGAGCGGGGCGCTCGCGATGCGGCCGATCTCCTCGGCCACGGCGTCGACGAAGCAGAGGTCGCAGACCCCGTCGTCGCCGGACGGCGTGCCCACGCAGACAAAGGCGAACTCGGCGTCGGCGCCGCCGGAGCACAGGCCCTCGGCCAGGCTGGTGGTGAAGATCAGGCGGCCCTCGGCGCAGTTGCGGCGCACCAGTTCCTCAAGCCCGGGCTCGAAGATATGGATGCGCCCGGCGCGCAAGGTCTCCACGACCTGCGGGCTCTTGTCCACGCAGCGCACGTGGTTGCCCATTTCCGAGAGGCAGGCCGCGGTGACGAGCCCCACGTAGCCGGTGCCGACGATGCAGACGTTCATATGTTCTCCTCACAAGGCGAAAGCCGTTCGTATTGACCGCCTTGGGGTACCTTCCCCCCGGCCTGATGTCAACGCGCGGGCGGGCGTGGCGCAGCTGGCGCGGCCTGTTGCCTTTGGCTGCCGGAAGGCGTAATATTCCAACCGTTCAAGCAATCCCTGGAGGTATGCATGCCCCTTCTCTGCGTCAACGTCGACCACATCGCCACCCTGCGCCAGGCCCGCCTGGGCCAGGAGCCCGACCCTGTCCTTGGAGCGCACGAGGCCGAACTGGGCGGAGCCGCGGGCATCATCGTGCACCTGCGCGAGGACCGCAGGCATATCCAGGACCGCGACGTGGAGATCCTGCGCCGCACCGTGAACACCAAGCTGAACCTGGAGATGGCGGCCACGGCCGAGATGCAGGACATCGCCCTGCGCCTGCGCCCGGACACCGTGTGCCTGGTGCCGGAGAAACGCCAGGAGCTGACCACCGAGGGCGGGCTCAACTGCGTGGGCCGCGAGGGCGAGCTCTCGGCCTATCTGGCCCCGCTCCTGGCCCAGGACATCGAGGCCAGCCTGTTCATCGACGCCGACCCGGCCCAGATCGAGGCCGCCAGCCGCACCGGCGCGCAGTTCATCGAGATCCACACCGGGCATTACGCCGATGCCGTGAGCCAGGCTTCCCGCCAGGCCGAACTGGAAAAGATCCTTTTGGGCATCCGCCGCGCCCAGGGCCTGGGCCTCAAGGTCAACCTGGGCCACGGCCTGAACTACGTCAACGTTTTGCCCTTCGCACGCGTGCCGGGCATCTTTGAGTATTCCATCGGCCACAGCATCGTTTCCCGCGCCGCGTACGTCGGCCTGCGCCAGGCCACCCGCGACATGGCCGACATCCTGCGCGGCTTCGCGGACTAGGCCCGAAACAAGGAGAGGACGGTGATCCTGGGCATTGGGCTTGACCTGGCGGAGATCCCGCGCATCCGCGACTCCCTGGAGCGTTTCGGCGAACGCTTCACCAGCCGCGTGCTCACCGCGGCCGAGGCCGCAGGGATGCCCGAAGTCGACCCCGCGCCTTACGTGGCCGCGCGTTTCGCCGCCAAGGAAGCCGCCGCCAAGGCCCTTGGCACGGGTTTTTCTCAGGGCGTGACCCAGACCAGCATCGAGGTGTTGAGCCTGCCCTCGGGCGCGCCAACGCTCAAGCTGCACGGCAAAGCCCTTGAAATCGCCAGCACAATGGGCGTAGAGAGAATGCATATCTCCCTGACCCATGGCCGCGACATCGCCGCCGCCACCGTGATCCTGGAGGGCGCTCCCTAGTTTCCGTCCCAGCCCGGCCAGAGCCTTTCGCGAGCCCGCAAGGAGGCCCAGCAATGCCCATTTCCGCACCGCCCAAGCCGGCAACCGCCAACGCCCTGGGCCTGTTCGACCCGCTGCCCACCCCGGCCGAGATGGCCGCCTGGGACAGGTGCGCCATCCGCGACTTCGGCCTCAAGGCCGAGCTGCTCATGGAGAACGCCGGGGCCGAGGCGCTCTGCGTCCTGCGCAAGGCCTACGGGCCGCTTGCCGGGGCCCGGGTGCTGCTCGTGGCCGGCGGCGGCAACAACGGCGGCGACGCCTTTGTGCTGGCCCGCAGGCTGCTGGACGAGGGGGCCGAGCCGCTGGTGCTGCACACCCGGCCCATCTCCGGCTACCGCGCCGCCGCCCGCTACCACCTGGACCTGGCCCGGCGCGCGGGCGCGGCCTGTCGCCACCTGCCCCCGGGCCGCGCCAAGTCCGCGCTCTGCGCCTGCGGAGCCCCGGACATCCTGCCCGATATTCTCGTCGACGGGCTCCTGGGCACGGGCTTCAGCGGGGAGCTCTCGTCCGAGGCGCTCGCGCTGGTGCAGGCCATGAACGCCCTGGGCGAAAACTGCTTCGTCCTGGCCCTGGACAGCCCTTCCGGCCTGGACGGGCTCACGGGCCAGCCCCGGCCCGAGGCCGTGCGCGCGGACGTCACCGTGGCCTTCCATGCGCCCAAGCTGGGCTGCGCCCTGCCCCAGGCCGCTCCCTTTGTCGGCGCCCTGGTGCCGCGCGCCATCGGCCTCCCGCGCGCGGTGATGGACGCCGCCCCCCCGCGCCAGGTGCTGCTCACGGAGCGCCTCTTCGGCCTGCTCCCGGCCCCGGCAGCGGAGCTGCACAAGGGCCGGGCCGGGCATGTGCTCGTGCTGGGCGGCAGCGAGGGCCTGACCGGCGCGGCGCAGCTCTGCGCCCTGGCCGCCTTGCGCGCCGGGGCCGGGCTGGTCACCGTGGGCTGTCCGCGCGGCGTCCTGGCCGAGGTCAAGGCCGGGATGCCGGACATCATGGCCCTGGGACTGGGCCAGGGGCTGGACTGGACCCCGGAGTGCATGGACTCCCTCAGCCCGACCCTGGGCCGCTACGACGCCGTGGTCATCGGGCCGGGCCTGGGCCGCAGCAGGGAGGCCGCCGATTTTCTGGCCCTGTTCCCCAGGGCCTTTGCCCAGGCCTTTGACAAGGGCTGGGCCATCCCGTGCATCTACGACGCCGACGCGCTCTACCATCTGGCCCAGAACCCCGGAATCATGGCCGAACTGCCCAGGGACGCCGTGCTCACCCCGCATCCCGGCGAGATGGCCCGGCTCCTCGGCATGGGCATGGGCGAGGTCCAGGCCGACCGCGCCACGGCCGCGCACCGCTTCCTGACCACGCACCCCCAGGTGCTGACCCTGAAGGGCGCGGGCACGCTGGTGGGCCAGGGCGACCTCTTGCACCTCTCGCCCATCGTGGCGCCGAACCTGGCCGTGGGCGGCTCCGGCGACGTGCTGGCCGGGGTCATCGCGGCGATCCTGGCGCGCGGGGTCAACCCCCTGCACGCGGCCTGCCTCGGAGTCTACTGGCACGGCCTCTGCGGCCTGGCCCTGGCCGAGGATTTTCCATCCCGGGGCAATCTCGCCACAGAGATCGCCCATGCACTTCCACACGTCCTCAAGGAGCACGCGCCATGCTGAAGGCCATCGACATCATGACCCCGGACCCAGTGACCCTGTCCCCGGACACCGACATCCGCACCGCGGCCACCCTGCTGCTGGACAAGAAGATCAACGGCGCGCCCGTGGTCGACGCTCAGGGCAGGCTGCTCGGCGTGCTCTGCCAGAGCGACCTGGTGGCGCAGCAGAAGCAGGTCACCCTGCCCTCGATCTTCGCCATGCTCGACGGCTTCATCGCCCTGTCCAGCCGCGACGACTTCGAGCGCGAACTCCAGAAGATCGCCGCCACCAACGTGGCCCAGGCCATGACCAAGGACCCCAAGACCGTGGGCCCGCAGACCCCGCTGGACGAGATCGCCACCGTGATGGTCAACGAGAAGCTCTACACCCTGCCCGTGGTCGACGCCGGCAGGCTCGTGGGCGTGGTGGGCAAGGAGGACATCCTGCGCACCCTGCTGGGCAAGAAGCCCTGACCGGGGGAGCGCATGCTGCTCCACCTGCCAGCCCCGGAGGACACGCTGGCCCTGGGCGCGGCCCTGGGGCGCGGCCTGGCCGGGGCTTCGCCGCCCGTGGCCCTGCTGCTCCAAGGCCCGCTGGGCTCCGGCAAGACCACCCTGGTGCGCGGACTGGTGTCTGCGCTGCCAGGGGCCGAGGAGGCCGAGGTCTCCAGCCCCAGCTTCAACCTGGTGAACCTCTACCCCACCAGGCCCCAGGTGGCCCATTTCGACCTCTACCGCCTGGAAACAGGCCACCCGCTGGAGGAATTCGAGGAGCTGCTGGGCACACCCGGCACCCTGCTCGTGGCCGAATGGATCGACAGGGTGGGGGAAAAGCTGTGGCCTGACGAGGCCCTGCACGTGGAATGGGTCGTTGTTCCCTCTGGACGGGCGCTCGAAATCAGGGCATGGGGAAAGGCGGCCAGCGGCCTGCTTAAGTCCCTGGCTCCGGCGCTCAACCAATGGCAGAAGGGTTTCGCAGTATGAAGAACATCGTGGTCCAGAAATTTGGCGGCACCTCCGTGCGCAATCTCGAGTGCATGAAGCAGGTGCTGAACAATGTCCGCCGCCCCCTGGCCGCGGGCGACAAGGTCATCGTGGTGCTCTCGGCCATGGCCGGAGAGACGAACCGCCTGCTGGCGCTGGCCAAGGAGTGGTCACCCGCTCCTGACCTGGCCGAACTCGACAGCCTCGTCTCCACCGGCGAGCAGATCTCTGTCGCCCTGTTCGCCATGATGGCCAAGGACGAGGGCATCGCCTGCCGCTCCGTGCTCGGCTTCCAGGTGCCCATCGTGAGCAACGACTCCTACGGCAAGGCCCGCATCGAGAGCATCGACAGCGAGAAGCTGCTGGCCATGCTGGAGGAGTACGACGTGCTGGTGATGGCAGGCTTCCAGGGCGTGGACGCCCACGACCGCATCACCACCCTCGGCCGGGGCGGCTCGGACACCTCGGCCGTGGCCGTGGCTGCGGCCCTGAATGCCCAGATGTGCGAGATCTACACCGACGTGCCCGGCGTGTTCACCACGGACCCGAACATGTGCGCCGAGGCGCGCAAGCTCGACCGCATCTCCTACGACGAGATGCTCGAGATGGCCAGCATGGGCGCCAAGGTGCTGCAGATCCGCTCCGTGGAGTTCGCCAAGAAATACAACGTGGCCGTGCATGTGCGCTCGACCTTCAGCGACGAGCCCGGCACGATAGTCACCCAGGAGGAAGCAATCATGGAAGCAGTCCAGGTCGCCGGCGTCGCCTACGACAAGGATCAGGCCCAGGTCACCGTGGTCGGCGTGCTCGACGAGCCCGGCGTCTGCGCCTCGATCTTCACGCCCATCGCCGAGAAGAAGATCCTGGTCGACATGATCGTGCAGAACCCCAGCCGCGAGGGCCGCACGGACATCACCTTCACCGTGCCCCGGACCGACCTGGCCGCGACCCTGAAGCTCATGGAGGGCCTCAAGGCCGAGATCGGCTACCTGGCCCTGCTCTCGGACAAGGAGGTGGCCAAGGTCTCGGTCATCGGCGTGGGCATGCGCAACCATTCCGGCGTGGCGGCCCAGGCCTTCCGCGCCCTGCGCGACGAGAACATCAACATCCTGATGATCAGCACCTCGGAGATCAAGCTGACCTGCCTCATCGAGGACAAGTACACGGAACTCGCGGTGCGCACCCTGCACCAGACCTTTGTCGGACAATACCAGGTAGGATAGGACCATGCGCCAGGCCAGCATCTACGATACGACCCTCAGGGACGGCACACAGGCGGAAGAACTGAACCTCACCACCGAGGACAAGATCCGCATCGCCTGCAAGCTGGACGAACTGGGGATCCACTACATCGAGGGCGGCTGGCCCGGCTCCAACGCCACGGACAAGCAGTTCTTCAAGGAGATCAAGAACTACAACCTGAAGAACGCTCACGTCGCGGCCTTTGGCAGCACCCACAACAACAAGACCACCCCGGAGAGCGACCCGAACCTGAAGGCCATCCTGGATTCCGGGGTCGAAGTGGCGACCATCTTCGGCAAGGCCTGGGACTTCCACGTGACCCACGCCCTGCGCGTGACGCTCCCGCGCAACCTGGAGCTCATCAGCGGCAGCCTGGCCGTCCTGCGCCCGGCCGTGCGCGAGCTGTTCTACGACGCCGAGCACTTCTTCGACGGCTTCAAGGCCAACCCGGAGTACGCCCTGTCCTGCCTGAAGGCCGCCCGCCAGGCCGGGGCCGACGTGCTCGTGCTCTGCGACACCAACGGCGGCACCATGACCAGCGAGCTGGCCGGGATCATCACGCGGGTCCAGGCCGCCCTGCCCGGCGCGGCCCTGGGCATCCACACCCACAACGACGCCGAGCTGGCCGTGGCCAACACCCTTGAGGCCGTGCGCCTGGGCGCGGTGCAGGTGCAGGGCACGGTGAACGGCTACGGCGAGCGCTGCGGCAACGCCAACCTCTGCTCCATCATCCCCAGCCTGGAGCTCAAGATGGGCGTCTCCTGCATCGGCAAGGAGAACCTGCTGAAGCTCACCAGGGTGGCCCACTACGTGGCCGAGACCGTGAACCTCAGGCCCTTCCCGCACCAGCCCTACGTGGGCGGCTCGGCCTTTGCGCACAAGGCCGGGGTGCACGTCAGCGCCGTGGTGAAAAACCCGGAAACCTACGAGCACATCCGGCCCGAACTGGTCGGCAACGTCAACCGCGTCCTGCTCTCGGACCTGGCCGGGCGCAGCAACATCCTGTTCAAGGCCAGGCAGTACGGCTACGACCTGGACAAGGACGACCCTGCGGTCATGGACCTTTTGGCCGAGCTCAAGCGCCGCGAGACCCTGGGCTACGAGTACTCCGTGGCCGAGGCCAGCTACGAGATCCTGTTCTTCCGCATGATGGGCTGGAGCAAGCGCTACTTCCAGCTGGTGAACTACCGCGTGCTCGACGCCGTGAACGAGGAGAAGGAGCCCTTCTCCGAGGCCACGGTGATGCTCCAGGTGCGCGGCGAGGTGGCGCATACGGCGGCAACGGGACGCGGCCCGGTGAACGCGCTGGACGTGGCCCTCAGGCGGGCGCTGGAGCCCTCCTATCCCACCCTGGCCCAGATGCGCCTGCTGGACTTCAAGGTGCGCGTCATGTCCATCGCCAACAAGGACGGCGGCGGCACGGCGTCCTTCGTGCGCGTGCTCATCGAATCCGGCGACAGGCAGGACCGCTGGACCACGGTGGGCGTGTCGCACAACATCATCGAGGCCAGCTGGCAGGCGCTCATCGACTCCATCAACTACAAGCTCTTCAAGGACGACCCGCAGAAGTGGCCCCAGCCCGGCGGGAAGCACGACAAGGCCAAGTAGTCCCCGTGTCGCAGCCTGTTGCAGGCCAGCGCCCCGACCCTGGCCGCGCGCCTCGGCGGGTCATCGTCCTGTGCGACAGCGAGACCGCTGACCCGCGCCTGGGCAGCGCCTCCTGGCCGGGCACTGCACCGGCCCGGACCGCCTGGCGATTCTGAAGGAACGCCTGCCGCAGCGCGAGGTGCTGCCCCTGGCCGCTGGACAAAAGTGGGAATTTTAATCTTATCTTCGCAATCGTTGCCCCACCCCTTTCCAATCATGTACAACTCATGTAGCGTTCTGTAATGGTCTGAGCACCACCATTCCGTCCAGCAGGAGGCACGGCATGAACAGCGACGTTCTGCTTGATCTGCGCAAGTTCCTGGCCCCGGAGGCGGTGTTCGGCGTCGGCGCGGGCAGGCTTGCGGGCCGCTACGCCCGCAACCTCGGCGCGCGCAAGGTGCTCCTGGTCACGGACCCGGGCGTTGCCGTCCAGCCCTGGTTCCCGGACATCAAAGCCTCTCTGGCCGAGTCCGGGGTGGAGCATGTGCTCTACTCCGACGTGCGCCCCAACCCGCGCGACAGCGAAGTCATGCGCGGGGCCGAGGTCTACCGGGCCGAGAATTGCGACTGCATTGTGGCCGTGGGCGGGGGAAGCCCCATGGACTGCGCCAAGGGCATCGGCATCGTCTCCGCCAATGACCGTCACGTGCTTGAGTTCCAGGGCGTGGACAACGTGCCCAAGCCCGGCCCGCCGCTCATCTGCGTGCCCACCACGGCAGGCAGCTCGGCCGATGTCTCGCAGTTCGCCATCATCACCGACACCACGCGCAAGGTGAAGATCGCCATCGTCAGCAAGGCCGTGGTGCCCGACGCCGCCCTCATCGACCCGGAGCTCACCGTGACCATGGACCGCGAGCTGACGGCCGACACCGGGGTGGACGCCCTGACCCACGCCGTGGAGGCCTATGTCTCCAACGCCCACGGCCCCATCACCGACCTCTTCGCCCTGGAGGCCGTGCGGCGCATCAGCCGGCACCTCCCGGCGGCCATCAACAACCCACAGGATTTGAACGCGCGCGGCGGCATGATGCTCGGCAGCATGTACGCCGGCCTGGCCTTCTCCAACGCCATCCTGGGCGCAGTGCACGCCATGGCCCACAGCCTGGGCGGCCTGCTGGACCTGCCCCACGGCCAGTGCAACGCCATCCTGCTGGACCATGTCATCGACTACAACTTCGCCGCCGCGCCGGAGCGCTACACGGACATCGGCCTGGCCCTGGGCGCGTGCATCCCCCCCGGCGCAGACCTGGCCGAGAAGCGCGGGCTGGTGCTCTCCCAGGTGCGCGCGCTCAAGGCCGCCGTCGGCGCCACGGCCACGCTGGCCTCCCTCGGCGTCACCCCAGCCGACCTGGAGCGCCTGTCCGAGTTCGCCATGAACGACCCCTGCATGGTCACCAACCCCAAGGCGCCGACAGCCCTGGACATCCGCGCGGTGTTTGAACATGCCCTCTGACCCGAACGCCGGCGACCTGCGCGATCGCCTCATCGGCCTGGGCGAACACAGCATCGCCAAAAGCTACTATCCGGAGCTCAAGCGCCGCCTTGAGGATCTGGAGCGCTTCCGGGCCGTGGTCGACCATGCCAACGACGCCATCTTCGTTTTCGAGACCAGGGGCTGGACCGTGGCCGACGTCAACGAGACGGCCCTGTACATCCTGGGCCTGACGCGCGAGGAGGTCGTCTCCGCGCCCATTTCCGCGTTCTTCCCGCCGGAGATCGCCACGCGCTACGCCGGGGTTGCGGCGGCCACCCAGGGGAGCGCGCAGACCCAGTTCCGCAACGGGCATCTGGTGACCGCGCTCACCGGCAAGGGCGGCCGCCGCACCCCGGTTGAAATCACCGTGACCCTGCACACCTTTGCGGGCGCGGGCTACGCCGTGGTGGTCGCGCGCGATGTGACCATGCGCCAGCAGATGGAGGCCGAACTGGACAAGAGCCGCCAGCTTTTCTCCTCGTTCATGGAAAACTCGCCCGCCATGGCCTTCATCAAGGACCTTTCCGGCTTTTACATCTTCAGCAACCCGGCCCATTGCGCCTGGCTGGGCTTGAAGCAGGAGGACGTCATCGGCCGCTCGGACCTGGACCTCATGCCCCAGGATGTGGCCGACATGCTGCGCGAAAACGACCGCTTCGTCATCGATGAAGGCAAGCCCCTGCTCATCCTGGAAGAGGTGCGCAAACTCACCGGCGGCCCGCCCCGGTTCCACCAGGTGTCCAAGTTCCCCCTGGTGCAGAACGGCGTCACCTTCGCCGTGGCGGGCATCGCCATCGACATCACCACCCAGATTCAGGCCGAGCAGGCCCTGCAAAAGAGCGAGGACCGCTACCGCATCGTGGCCGACTACACCCACGCCATGGAGTGCTGGGTCAGCCCCACCGGAGAGATGCTCTACGTGAGCCCCTCCTGCGAGCGCATCACCGGATATCCGCGCGAATACTTCCTGAGCAGCCCGAGCGGACTGGAGCAGCTCGTCCACCCCGAGGACCAGGAAGCCTGGAGGCGTTTCCATTCCGGCAGCATCCAGGGCGATGACGACAGCCTGGACTTCCGCATCCGGCACAAGAACAGCGATCTACGCTGGGTCAGCGAAGCCAAGCGCGAGGTCATGAGCGGCAACGGCGGTTCGCTCGGCTCGCGCATTTCCCTGCGCGACATCACCAACCGCAAGGAGATGGAGCTGCAGCTCAGGCACCTGGCCCTGCACGACCCGCTCACGGCCCTGGCCAACCGCACCCTGTGCCTGGACCGCGTGCGCCAGGCCATGGAGCGGTCCCGCCGCCGTCAGCCCTACCATTTCTCCCTGGTCTTCCTGGACCTGGACCGCTTCAAGGTCTTGAACGACAGCCTGGGCCACGCCTTTGGCGACAAGGTGCTCATGGCCGTGGCCGAGGTGCTGCGTGGATGCGTGCGCGGCCTGGACACCGTGTCGCGCTTCGGCGGCGACGAGTTCGTCATCCTGCTGGAGGAGTTGGCCTCCGCGCGCGAGGCCATCCAGGCCGTCCAGCGCATCCGCCTGGCCCTGGCCGTGCCCCTGGCCGTGGACGGCCACGAGATCCAGCTCACCGCCAGCCTGGGCGTCACCCTGGGCGCACAGGAATCCGACACCCCGGAGGACCTGCTGCGCAACGCCGACGTGGCCATGCACCAGGCCAAGAAGGCCGGCCGCAACCGCTTCAAGGTCTTCACAAAAGCCATGCTGGTGCGCGCCAGCCTGCTTTTGTCCATGGAGACGGACCTCCGGCGGGCCATCGCCCGGCAGGAGTTCTTTCTCTGCTACCAGCCCATCGTGCGCCTCGACGGCCAGGCCACCCTGCAAGGCTTCGAGGCCCTGGTGCGCTGGAACCACCCGGAAAAGGGCCTGGTCTCCCCGGGCGAATTCATCCCCGTGGCCGAGGAAACCGGACTCATCGTGGACCTGGGGCTCATGGTGCTGCGCGAGGCCTGCCAGACCCTCATGACCTGGCGCGAGACCTCGGAGCTGGCCCAGACCCTGGTCATGTCCGTGAACCTCTCGCCCCGCCAGTTCTCGGAAGCCTCGCTGGTGGAGGACATCCGCTGCGTGCTGGAAGAGACCGGCCTGCCGCCGGGGACGCTGAAGCTGGAGATCACCGAGTCGGCGATCATGGAAAACGCCGGCAGCGCTGTGGAGAAGCTCAGGAAACTCAAGGCACTGGGCTGCACCCTGTCCATCGACGACTTCGGCACGGGCTATTCGTCCATGAGCAGCCTGCAGCAGTTCCCCCTGGACAACCTGAAGATCGATTTGAGCTTCGTGCGGCGGCTGGACACCAGCCAGGAAGGCCTGGAGATCGTCAAGGCCATCATCAGCCTGGCGCATTCCCTGAAGCTCCAGGTGGTGGCCGAGGGCGTGGAGCGCACCGAACAGCAGATGATCCTCACCGTGCTCCAGTGCGAGTACGCCCAGGGCTATCTTTACGCCAAGCCCCTGCCGGCCCCGCAAGCCTGGGAGTACATCCAGGGCTGCGTCGGCGGCTGCAAGCTCGCGACCTAGAACCGCTGACCGGACACCTGGCCCGCCGCGCCCGGCGCACCCCAGACGATCTCCAGCGCGCCCATGTCCGCGGTGCTGGCAAGGGGGATGCCGCGCCGGGCCAGTTCCTCGGCCACGGCCTGGTTGGGAAAGCGGAAGCGGTTCAGATACCCGCAACTGACCACGGCCTGGGCCGGGGCCACGGCCTCGTAGAGCATCCCGGACAGGCTCGACTTGGACCCGTGGTGCGGCAGCACCAGCACCTGGGCGCGCAGGTCGCGGCCACGGTCGATCATATCCTCGATGCCCGCGCGCTGCACGTCGCCCGGCAACAGCGCCAGGGGCTCACCGTTCCACAAGAGCCGCAGCACCAGCGAGCGCTCGTTGGTCGTGGCCCCTGCGAAGTCCTCTGCCGGGTGCAGGGCCTCAAGCACCACCCCGGAGCCCAGGTCCAGGCGATCGCCGGGGCCAAAGGTCTCCGGCCTGGGCGCGCCAGCCGCGAGCGCGGCGTCAAAGGCCTGGCCCAGAGGGCCGTTCGGCCCCCTGTCTGGCCCCCTGTCTGGCTCCCTGTCTGGCCATTGTCCGTTGGTGATGAACCGCCCGACCCGGAAGCGCCGCAGGATATGCGCCAGGCCCTGGGCGTGGTCCGCGTCCGGGTGGCTCATGACCACGGCGTCGAGCCTGGGAGCGCGGCCCCAGGCCAGGCTGGGGCCGACCACGGAGCGGCCCATGTCGAAGGTCTGGCTGGCCGTGCCGCCGCCGTCCACCAGCACCCGCCGCCCCTTTGGGGCGCTCACCAGCACGGCCTGGGACTGGCCCACGTCCAGCAGGGTCAGGCGGACCTCGGGCCGGGACTCGTTTAGCAGCTGCTGCGCCTGGGGCACAGCCGTGAGCAGAAGCCCGGCCAGGACCAGCAGCACGGACGCGGTGTCCTGCCTGCGCCAACAGTAGGGCGCAAGCGCCGTGACCAGCCCTGCGCCCAGGAGCTCCGGCCAGAGGGGCCGCAACAGCGCCCACACGGGCAGCCAGCCAGCCTGGGCGGCTGAATGCAGGGCAGAGAGCATGGCATCCTGCACCAAGACCGCAGCCTGGAGCAAAAGCCCTGCGGCAAGGTCCATCCCCGGTACTGGGGCCAGGGCCAGGCCGAGCATGCCGAGCATGCCGAGCACCTGCACCACCAGCCCCTGCACCGGCACCCAGGGCAGGTTGAGCAGGAAGTTGGGCTGGAACACGCCGAAGTACGAGACAACCACAGGCAAGAGCGCGAGGTTGGCGGCCAGGCTCATGGCCAGGGCGTCCCAGCACAGGCCCAGGGCGCGGTTCAAGGGCCCGCTCAGACAATCGGCCCGGCGCGGGCAGAAGCCCCGCAGCCAGGGGAACAGTATCGCCAGCCCGGCCACAGCCAGGGCCGACATCTGCAGGCCCACGTCATACACCGCAAGGGGCTGGACCAGGATCATCAGCACCAGGGCCAGGAACAGGCCGTCGATGAGCGCGCGGCTGCGGTCGAAAAGCAGCAGCAGGCCCCAGAACCCGAACATGCAGGCCGAGCGCACCAGGGACGGACTGGCCTGGCCCATCCAGACGTAGGCCGCGATGAGCGGGAAAGAGAGAAGAATCGCCAGCTTCTGCCGGGGGATGCGCAAAAAGATGGCGGGCCAGGCCAGCCCAATGAGCCAGGCCAGGCCCAAGCCCAGAAGCGCCACGTAGACCACGTTCAGCCCGGACAGGGCCAGGGTGTGCGCCAGCCCGGCCGCGCGCAGCTCCTCGGTGACCGGGAGGCCGATCAGCGAGCGGTCGCCCATGAGCAGCCCCAGCACCACGGCCCCGCCCTGGGTCGGCGGCAGGTGCCGCAGCAGGCTCGCGCGCAGGGACTCGCGCAGGTCCCACCAGAGGTGCGCGGGCCGCTGGCCCCACCGGACCTCGGGCAGCGCGCCGCGCGCATAGGCCCGGTGGAACACCCCGCGCAGGCGCTGCTGCCAGTCG
>CAZXZF010000020.1:0-14129 GCA_964645095.1 uncultured Desulfocurvus sp.
GTCCGTGTTCATCAACTTCGACGAGACCTCCTCGGACAAGAAGAAGAGCGCCGACAGCGACCTCGACCTCAATCCGAACCTTATGAAAAGCATTGACGAGCTTGAGCTCTCCGTGCGCGCCACCAACTGCCTCAAGGCGGCCAATATCGCCTATGTGGGCGAGCTGGTGCAGCGCACTGAGGCTGCCATGCTCAAGACCAAGAACTTTGGCCGCAAGTCCCTGGACGAGATCCGCCGCGTGCTCGAGAGCATGGACCTGCGCTTCGGCATGACCGACGAGACCTCCGAGAAGAAATTCCAGGAATTGCTCAAGAGGAAAGAAAGAAATGAGGCATAATAAGTCCGGAAGAAAGCTGAACCGGAACAGCTCCCACCGCAAGGCCATGTTCAAGAACATGGCGCGGGCCGTCATGGCCCACGAGACCATCCGCACCACCGAGGCCAAGGCCAAGGAGCTGCGCGCCGTGGTCGACGGGCTCATCACCCTGGCCCTGAAGGACGACCTGTCCGCCCGCCGCCAGGCCTTCAAGATCCTGGGCAACCACAAACTCGTGCAGCACCTGTTCGACAACGTCGGACCGCGCTATGCTGGCGGCCAGGGCGGCTACACCCGCATCGTGAAGCTCGCCAACGTCCGCGCGGGCGACGCCGCTCCCATGGTCATCTTCGAGCTGACCAAGCTGGCCGAGAAGAAGGCCGAGGCCGCCCCTGTCGAGGCGCCCAAGGCCGAAGTGAAGGCCGCTGAAAAGGCTGCCCCCAAGACCGAGGCGAAAGCTGAGAAGCCCGCCAAGGTTGCCAAGCCCAAGGTCGACAAGCCCAAGGCCGTCAAGCCCAAGGCTGCCCCCAAGGCCGCCAAGGTCCAGAAGAAAGCCACCGTCTAGCATCTCCGGTTTACGCGTAAGTGATTGAGGGGCGACCAGGTCGCCCCTTTTTTTATCTTGCACCATCAGTATGGCCGATGTTATACACCTATCTCATCGGAGGTTACCAATGGACTTTCGCAAGCTGGAGGCCTTCTGCAAGGTCTATGAACTGAAAAGTTTTTCCAAGGCTGGTCTGGAGTTGCAGCTCTCGCAGCCGACCATAAGCGCGCACGTGGCCAACCTTGAAGAGGAATTGGGTGTGCCCCTGTTCGACCGCCTGGGGCGCACAGTGCTGCCGACCCAGGCTGGTGAAGTGCTCTACAGGGGCGCCAAGCAGGTGTTTCAGCAGGTGGGGCGCATCAATTCCGAGATCGGCCTGTTGCGCGACATGGTGGTGGGCGACCTGCTCCTGGGCGGCAGCACCATCCCGGCCAACTACATTTTGCCGAACCTGCTCAAGACGTTCCTGGCGCTCTATCCCTCCCTGCGCGTGCACCTGACCATCGGCGACACGGACTCCATCATCCGCCAGGTGGGCCAGGGACGCCTGGAACTGGGCATCGTCGGCTCCCAGCCGGAGCAGCAGGGCATCGCCTCCTACCCCCTGCGCCGCGACGAACTCGTGCTCGTGGCCGCAGCCGACATCGCCTCGGCCAGACCGGCCCCAAAATCGCTCAAGGATCTGCGCCCCTGGCCCTGGATCCTGCGCGAGCGCGGTTCCGGCACGCGCCGCTACCTGGAGACCCTGCTCAAGGGCGCGGGCATGTCCATCGGCGAACTCAAGGTTTCCCTGTGGGTGGAAAGCACCGAGGCGGCCTTGCAGTGTTCCCGTGCGGGACTCGGCGTGAGCGTGGTCTCGCGCCTGGCGGCGCAACCCTATCTCGACCGGGGCGAGCTTGTGGCCCTGGAGGTGATGCCCCAGGTGCTGGAGCGCTCCTTCTACCTCATCCAGCGCCAGGGCCGCGAGCTTCTGCCCGCAGCCAACCTGTTCATCGACCACGTGCGCAACTCGGCGGGCGGCTAGCGCCGGCGGGGACCTCTTCAGCGCAGGGGCAGGAACTCCAGTTCCGGCACGGCGGGGATGACCCCGGCCCCGGCCAGCATTTTGTAAAAGAGCGTCAGACCCGCCAGTTCCTCGGCTCCCAGGTCGTAGACCAGCCCGTCGAAGTAGGAGCGCATCTCCTGCTCCGAGAGGATGCTGTCCTGCGCGGCCACGGCGGAGATCCTCTCCAGGTTCGCCTGTCCCCACTGCTTGGCCTCTATGAGCAGCCTGGCCCCGGCCTGGACTTCCTCCCGCCTTGCGCGCACCGCCTCCCTGCTGGCTATCCACAACCCGAAAATGAAGGGCTGGCCGGTCCATTGCCGCCAGGCCTCGCCCAGGTCCATGCGCTCCGGATAGTCCGGGTGCCGGCGCAGGTTCAGGGCCTCGTCGCCGATGCACAAAATGGCCTCGGGCCGTTCGCCCGCAGCCAAGAGCGCGGTGGCGTCGCCGGTGCGGTAGTTTGGGGCCACGCCCACATGGCGCTTGAGCAGCAGGTCCACGAGCGCGGCCGAGGTGTGCGTCTGGGCGCTGACCAGGATGGTCCGGCCGTGCAGGTCCTCCGGCCGGGTGCGGCAGAGCAGCAGCACGCTCTGCACCGGGCCGCGGCTTCCGATGGCCAGGTCCGGCACGATGAGGTACTTCTCCGGGTGCCGCGCGTACTCGATGCACGAGCAGCCCGAGAGGTCGAGCCGCCCCTGGTCCATGAGCTGGTTGAGTTCCGCAGGCGACCCGGCCACAAGCTCGAAGTTTCCCTGCAGGACGCCGGTCTCCAGCGGATGATGCAGGGGCAGCACGTTCAGGTAGCCGATGCGGCCCAGCCTGATGGCCGGACTTACGTGCGGACTGGCAGGCGTGGGCATCAGGCCTTCTCCGCCCTTGTGTCAGGGGGCACCAGGCTGTAGTCCATGCGCCGCTGGCGCGGCTCGAAACCGGCGGCGCGCACAAGGGTGTCGATCTCCTTCTGCGAGAGCCGGAAGCTGACCCCGGCGGCGCGCACCACGTTCTCCTCGATCATGGTCGAGCCGAAGTCGTTGCCGCCGAAGTACAGGGCCAACTGCGCGATCTTCGGGCCCATGGTGACCCAGGACACCTGCACGTTGTCCACATTGTCCAGCACCAGGCGCGACAGCGCCAGCATGCGCAGGTACTCCGGGCTGGTCAGCGGCCGGGCAATGATGTTCGTATTGTCCGGCTGGAAGGTCCAGGGGATGAAGGCCGTGTACCCGCCGCCCTCTTTCTGAAGGGACCGGTCCTGGCTTGCGCGCACGGCAAACAGGTGCTCCAGGCGCTCCTCTTCTGTTTCCTCGTGCCCGAACATCATGGTGGCCGTGGTGCGCAGGCCCAAGGCGTGGGCCTCCTCCATGATGCCGAGCCACTGGCCAGCCGGGCACTTGTTGGGCGAGACCTTGCGGCGCACGTTGTCCACCAGGATCTCGGCCCCGCCGCCGGGGATGGAGTCCAGCCCAGCTGCCTTGAGCCGAGCGATGACCTGGGCCGTGGTCAGAGCGCTGATCTTGGCGAAATGGGCGATCTCCGGCGGGGAAAAGGCGTGCACGTGGATGGCAAAGTTGGCCTTGATGTACCGCAGCATGTCCTCGTACCAGGACAGGGGCAGGTCCGGGTGGTGCCCGCCCTGCATTAATATCTGCGTGCCGCCGAGCGCGATGGTCTCTTTGATCTTCTGGCCGATCTCCTCGAAGGAGAGCACAAAGCCCTCCGCGTGGCCGGGCGCGCGGTAATAGGCGCAGAAGCGGCAGGCGCAGACGCAGACGTTGCTGTAGTTGATGTTCCGGTCCACCACATAGGTCACGACGGCTCCCGGGTGCTTGCGCAGGCGCACGCAATGCGCGGCATGCCCCAGGTCGTGCAGGTCGGCCTTCTGCTGGAGCAGCCGGGCCTCGTCCAGGGTCAGCCTGCGGCCCTGGGCCGCCTCGTCCAGAATCTGGTTGATGTTCTGGCTCATGCCCTAGGCCTCCTGCACGGGATTGGATCTGGCGTCGCCGACGGGATTGAACCGCGCGTCGCCGCCAACGGGGTTGAATCGCGCGTCGCCGCCAACGGGATTGAATCGCGCGTCGCGCTCTATGGGCACAAGCCCCAGGCCCCGGATCATGTCCTGAAGCTGGGCCTTGGTCAGGCCCTGTTCGCTGGTGGCCCCGGCCATGTGCCCGATCTTCTCCTCGACCACGGTGCCGTCCAGGTCGTCGGCCCCGAAGAACAGCGCGGCTTGCGCCTGCTTCACCGTGAGCATGACCCAGTAGGCCTTGAGGTGCGGGATGTTGTCCAGCATCAGGCGGCTCACGGCGATGGTCCGAAGTTCGTCTAGGCCGGTGAGCGGGCGCTCGACCTTGATGGCGTTGTTCTCGGTCTGGAAGGGCAGGGGGATGAAGCAGGTGAACCCGTTGCCGCCTTTTTGCAGGGACTGGTCCTGCTGGCGGCGCAATTGGTCCAGGTGGTCCAGGCGGTCGTCGATGCTCTCCAAATGGCCGAAGAGCATGGTGCAGTTGGTGGCCAGCCCGAGCTCGTGCGCCTCCCCGTGAATGCGCAGCCACTCCTCGGCCGTGGACTTCCTGGGGCAGATGCGGCGGCGCACCTCGGGCGCGAAGATCTCGGCCCCGCCGCCCGGCAGCATGGCCAGGCCCGCCCTTTTCAGGGTGGAAAGGACATCGCGGGTGCTGATGCCCTCAAGGTGCGCGAAATGGGCGATCTCCACAGCGGTGAAGCACTTGAGGGTGGCCTCGGGCAGGGCCCTTTGCACGCTGGACAGCAGGTCCACAAAGAACGACAGGCGCAGGTCCGGGTGGCAGCCGCCCACGATGTGCACCTCGCGCGGGGGCAGGGGCGCGCTCAGCAGGCGCTCCACGGCCTCGGCGATGGTGAGCTCGAAGCCCCCGGCCTCGCCCTTGCTGCGCTGGTAGGCGCAAAAGGCGCAGCCGTTGACGCAGACGTTGGTGTAGTTGATGTGCCGGTTGACCACGTAGTATGTCTTTTGCCCGTGCAGGGCGGTGCGGCGCAGGTGCGCCAGCGCGCCCACGGCCGTGGGGTCCGGGCAGGCGAAGAGCGCGCGGCCCTCGTCCAGGCTGAGGCGCTCCCCGGACTGGGCCTTGCGGGCGATGGCCCCCAGGCCCAGGGCGTTGAAGCGTTCGAAGGGCCCGTGGCGCTCGGGGCGTTTCAGGTCAGGCATTCTTGTCTCCTTGAGCGATGTGCAAAGCCGGGTGGACCGTGAAGCCCTGGCACAGGGCCTTGGCCAGGGCGTCCAGGCGGGCCTGGCGTGTGGCGGGACCAGACGAGAGGCCCAGGCCGGCGTCCAGCACCGGCGAATCCTGGGCGGTCAGGGCGCGGTCCAGGGTGGCCTCGATGATGAAGGCTGCGGTTGCGGGGTCCAGGTCCGCGCGCACAGAGCCCTGGGCCTGGCCGAGGCAGATGAGTTCGCGGAAAAAGGTCAGGGCCTCGGCGCGGACCTCGGAGAGCAGGGTGGCGCGCAGGGGAAAGTCCTCCTGGGTCAGCATGCGCCGGTAGATGCCCCAGAGGAACGGGTGCGCCTGGGCAAAGGCCGCGCTGGCGGCGAAGACGCGGCAAAGGCGGTCCGGGAAGGCCCCGGCGTTGTCGGCGTCGCGGATGGCCCGGAGCGGGGCTTTTATTTCGTCCACGGCGCGCCGGAAGAGGTGCCGGAACAGCCCCTCCTTGCTGCCGAAATACTGGAACAGCGAGCCCTTGGCGATGTCCAGCCGCCCGACGATGCGGTTGATGCTGGCCTGGTGGTAGCCCTTTTCCGCGAACTCGCGGTAGGACTCGTCCAGCACGCGCCGCTGCTTCTGCGGGTCCAGGTTGTCGAATGTTGACCGAGGGGCCGATCTGGGGGTGGAGCGGGGTGTGGGGCTTGGCGTGTCCATGGGTCCAACCGTTTTCAGCTTGCCTCCCGGATGCGCTCCGGGTACTCTGCCCGGAGAAATGACCGGGTGGTCATTCGTATGCCTGTGTGCTTTCGCTGTCAACCGCATCCGGCCACCACCCGCGCCAAGCAGCTGAAAAGAAACAGAAGTCTCGGAGGGCCGTCATGCGCCTGTCGCTCCACTACTCGCCCTGCCCCAACGATACCTTCATCTTCCATGCCCTGGCTGCGGGCCTGGTGTCCGTGCCCGGCGTGGATTTCGACGTGACCCTGGCCGATGTGGAGCGGCTGAACGAGGCCGCGAGCGCCGGGCTGCCTGATGTCTGCAAGGTGTCCGTGGCTGCTGCCGCCGGGGTGCTGGGCGAGTACCGCCTGCTGCGCGCGGGCGGGGCGCTGGGCCGGGGCGTAGGGCCGGTTCTCGTCAGCCGCGGCGCCACACGTCTGGAGGATCTGCACGGGCAAAGGGTCGCCATCCCGGGCCGGCGCACCACGGCCAACCTCATCTTCGGGCTGCTCTGCCGGGAGCGCGGCATTGAGCCTGAACTGGTGGAGCTGGTCTACGACCAGGTCATGCCCGCCGTGACGGGCGGGGACTGCACGGCCGGGGTGGTCATCCACGAGGGCCGCTTCACCTTTGCCGAGCACGGCCTGGCGCGGCTGCTGGACCTGGGCGCGTGGTGGGAGGAGGCGCGCGGCCTGCCCATTCCGCTTGGCTGCATCGTCCTGCGCCGGTCCCTGGGCTCAGACTTAGCCCGGGCCGTGAACGCGGGCATCCGCGCCAGCCTGGAGCACGCGCGCCAGCACCCCGAGGCCAGCCGCGAGTACATCCGGCAACACGCGCAGGAGCTGGACCCCGCCGTCATCGCCCGGCACATTGAGACCTTTGTCACCGAGGCCAGCCTGGACCTCGGACCCGAGGGCGAGGCCGCAGCCCTGGCGCTCCTGGCCGAGGCGCGGCGCATCGAGGGCCAGGGCCCGCTGCCGGAGGACGTGTTTTTGAAGGGGTGCTAAACAGCCTCCGGCGGAGGGGGGGAATGATTCCCCCCGGACCCCCTCATCCGTTCGCTGCGGCTTCTACGGCGGTTCCCGCCGCAGAAGCCGCAGCCAAACGGGGATTCCAAAGGGCCTCAGGCCCTTTGGCGGGGTCAAGGGGCAGAGCCCCTTGGCAGAGTCGAAGGGGCAGAGCCCCTTGCCGGCGGTGCAGGCATACGGGAGGTCGGCCATGCCGCAGTCGTTTCCGCTCTACCAGATCGACGCCTTTGCCGAGGGCGTGTTCTCCGGCAACCCGGCCGCGGTGGTGCCGCTGGACTCCTGGCTGCCCGACGCCACGCTCCAAGCCATTGCGGCGGAGAACAACCTCCCGGAGACGGCCTTCTTTGTTCCGCTGCCCGCCTCGCAGGGCGACGGCTTCCACCTGCGCTGGTTCACGCCCACCTTCGAGATCGACCTCTGCGGCCACGCCACCCTGGCCGCCGCCCACGTGCTCTTTACGGAGCTCGGCTTCACCGGCCCGCGCCTGCGTTTCGAGTCCCAGAGCGGCTCGCTGTTTGTTGAAAGGGAGAGCGGGCATGACGGAGACTTGCTGGCCCTGGACTTCCCCTCCTGGCCGCCCAAGCCAGTCCCCGTCACCGAGGCCATGAGCCGGGCCTTTGGGGCGGAGCCGCTCGAAGCGTATGCCGGGCGCGACCTCTTGTGCGTATTCGCCGGCGAGGACGTGGTGCGCGGCCTCAGGCCCGATCTTGCGGCCTTCCACGAGCTGCCGTACGTCTGCAACATCGCCAGCGCGCCGGGCCACCCAGGCGGCGGCTTTGACTTCGTGTCGCGGGTGTTCTGCCCGGAGGTGGGCATCCCCGAGGACCCGGTGACGGGCTCGGCGCACAGCCTGCTCACGCCCTTCTGGGCCGCGCGGTTGGGCCGGACCCGGCTCAACGCTTTCCAGGCCTCCAAAAGGGGCGGACGGCTCATGTGCGAACTGAGGGGCGACCGGGTGCGCATCGCGGGCCGGGCCGCGCTGTACCTGCGCGGAACGATCTTCGTCTAGCACAGCAACCACTTTGAGCGCGGAGGGTCCGTGGACAGCATCTTCGTCGCCGCCGCAAGCCTCCTCGCCGGCATCCTCCTGCGCCGCCTCGGGCGATTGCCGGAGCACTCCAACCGCATCATGTCCGGGGTGGTCATCCAGTTCTGCGTGCCGCCCGTGGCCTTCCTGGCCGCGCGCACCATGCCCCTCACGGCCGAGGTCTTCCTGCCCGGGAGCATGGCCTGGATCATCTTCAGCGGGGGGCTTCTCTTCTTCGGGCTGGCCACGCGGCTGCTCGGCCTGTCGCGCCAGACCTTCGGCTGCCTGATGCTGGCCGGGGGCATGAGCAACGTCATCTTCATCGGCCTGCCCATGATCGAGGCCTTCTACGGGCCTGAGATGGCCTACGTGGCCTTCCTCTGCGACAACCCCGGCACCAGCATCGTCCTGGCCGTGCCGGGCGTGCTCCTGGCCTCGCACCTCTCGGGCCGGGACGATGGCAAAAACGAAACCGGACGCGCGGCAATCCGGGGCGCGCTCAAGCGGATGCTGCTCTTCCCGCCCTTCCAGGCGCTCATGCTGGGCCTGCTGCTGCGGCCCGTGGCCCTGCCGGACTGGGTGATCCTGGGCCTGACGCGCATCGGCGCGACCCTGGTGCCGCTGTCGCTCCTGACCGTGGGCTTCGGGCTGTCCCTGCGCCTGCCCGGAGCCAAGGCCAGGCCGCTGGCCGTGGGCCTCAGCTACAAGCTCGTGCTGGCCCCGGCGCTGATCTGGCTGGTGGCGGCCAGGGGCTTCGGCAACACCGGGCTGGTGGCCCAGGTGACGGTGTTCGAGGCGGCCATGCCGCCCATGGTCCTTGGAGCGATCCTGGCGACCGACAGCGGGCTCGACCCGGACCTGGCCGCGCTCATGGTGGGCCTGGGCACGGCGCTCTCGTTTTTGACCCTGCCGCTGTGGCACTGGCTCCTGGCCGGAATGTAAGGCGGAATATCGGGCCGGAATATCGGGTCGGAATATCAGGTCGGAAGACCAGATCGGACCGGGCTCAGGCCAAGCGCAGGAGCGCCAAGAACCAGGCGATGCCGCAGGCCAGGAGCAGCGCGCAGGGGATGAGCAGCCGCCGCCAGGCCTGGGCCATGTCGACCCCGAAGAACTGGCAGGACAGGATAAAGCAGACGTGCAGGGGCGAGACCATGACCCCGGTGAACCCGGCGAACAGGCCGAGCACCAGGTGCGGCAAGAGCTGAGGGTTGTCAGCGGGCGCTCCCCCTATTGTCCCCGCACCGATTATGCCCAGGATGATGGGGAAGGTGGAGCCCACAAAGGCCACGCTGATGCCGGAGATGAGCCCCACCAGAAAGGGCAGGGAGAGCGTCAGGGCGAAGAGCGCCCACGGACCCGAGGCCACGCGCGAGAGCTGCTCCACCGCGCCGGAAGCCTGGAGCACGTCCTTGAACATCAGGATGCTCACCACCAGCCCCACCAGCTGGTACAGCTCGGCCTTGCGCAGCACCCCGGCCACGAACTGCGGGCCCACGCGGTTCTGGATCAGGGCGCAGAGGATGGCCAGGGCCAGCGCGGCCATGATGCCCAGCTCGAACGGCCAGTCCGGCGCCAGAAGCGTCATGGCCACCTCCAGCCCCAGCCCGCCGACGATGGCCACCAGCATGGGCAGGCCGCTTAGGAGCGCGGCGGCCAGGTCGCGTGGGCCGTCCTCGTCCCTGGCCGCGCCGCGCAGGTGCGCCACGGCCGGGCGCATGATGAACACCCAGCCCAGGACAATGCACAGGCCGATGCACGGCAGGGTGTACACGATGAGCCGCGCCAGGGGGATTCCGGCCAGGGACGAGGCCAGGATGATGCCCGGATACAGCGGCCAGCAGAGCTCCCAGAGGTGCCGGAACCAGTAGTTCACCAGGGCCGTGTCGCGCCGGGCCAGGCTCAGTTCGTCGGCCATGTCGCGCACCAGGGGCGCGGAAAACACGGCCCCGCCGGGCATGGGCAAAAGGCCCACCAGGGCCGGGAAGAAGGCCAGGCGCAGGCGTGGGTCGCGCAGAAAGCCCGAGGCCGCCTGCATGAGCCGCTCGGTCTGGCCGCTCTTGTCCAGCACCTCGCTTAAGAACAGGATCAGGGCCAGGATGATGACCAGATAACAGGTCTCGCGCTGGATGATGGAGGCCGCCGAGACCATGAGCCAGTCGAGCGGGGCCATGCCGAACAGCAGGGCCAGGGCAAGGCCGCCAGCGAGCACGGACAGCCACAGCGGCTGGCGCAGGCGCAGTCCCAGGAGCATGACGCCAAAGGCGGCGAGCACCTTGGCCAGGGGCAGAAACGGGACGAGGGCGTCGGTCACAAAAGACTCCATGCCGGGCGCGGTCAGCGCCGTTGCCAGCGATATTGCCAGCGCCGTTGCCAGCGATATTGCCAGCGGCAAGAGCGGGTGATACTCCCTTTGCGCGCGGACGAAAAGCCCGGAGCGCTTACCCGCCTCGCCAGGCCGCCACGCCCGCCACACCGAAGCCAGACCCAGGAGTTCGCCCATGACCATGACCGCCGACACCGCCCGCGCCCACATCACGGCCCTGCTGCTCGAGCGCACGTCCCAGGACGAGGCCCGGCGCAAGGAGGCCCTGCGCGACTATCTGGACGTGACCCAGGCCACAACCGACCAGGCCACGTCCGAGGCCCTGGCCGGCCTGATCCCGGCGCTCATGCCCGCGCTCTACGCCAAGTGGATCGGCATGTTCGTTGACCGTCTTCTGGAGACCGTGCCGCTGGCGCAGATCGAGCTGGTGTGCGACGGCAGCGCCGAGAACGCGGCCGCCCTGACCCTGGCCTACGTGATGTTTCTGGAGTCCGCGCGCATGGAGCGGCAGATCGACGAGGACATGGCCGCGCTGGGAGCCGGAGCAGCCGCGCAGGGCCAGGGCCAATGTCAGGATCCGGCCCTGGCCGACATGGCCGCCAGCTACATCCGCGCGCGCCTCGGCGTCCTGGCGGACAAGGCGAAGAAGCAGTAGAATTCAGGCCCAGGCCAAGGCAACTTTAGGCCAACAGCGCCCGCTCCACGGCCTCGGCCACCTTGACCGGGTCCGGCAGCTGCGACTCGTCCGCGTCCTCGCCGTCCGCATTCTGCTCCACGGCGCTCTCCACCAGGGCGATCTGGAGATTCAGCTCACGCTGGAGCCCCACGTTGTGCGGGTCGAAGAAGAGCTTCCAGACCACGGCGGCCTTCTGCACGCGCTCCAGGCGCGCCATGACCAGCCCCAGAAAGACAATGGCCCGGTTGTTCGAGCGGTTCTTCTGCATGATGCGCTCGAACTCCACCTTGGCCGGGATGTACCGGCCAAGGGCGTACAGGCATTCGCCAAGGCGCTGCCGGGCCTCGGCGTTCTCGCGCTCAAACTCCAGGAACTCGCGATACTTGACGATGGCGGCCTCAAAGCTCCCGGCGGCAAAGGCGGCGTTGGCCTCGGCCAGGATGGGCGCGGTCTGCGAGGCCGAGGCCACCGGGGCCGACTCTGGCACGCCGCGCAGCTTGTCCACGAACCCGAACAGCAGCCTGCGCCGCTTGACGTCGATCTCTTCCTTGCCCACTTGCGCCCTCCTTCAAGCTCTTGGCCCTTGCGATTCCTGGCGGCAGAGCATACTTCTTTCGGCCACGGGGTCAAGGCTCCAGTTCTCGGGAGACAAGGACGAGACGCATGTTCGGCCAAGACAGCTACGGATGGACCGGGAAGATTCTGCGCGTGGACCTGGGCACAGGGGCCCAGGACGTGCTGCGCCTGCCCGAGGCCGTGTACCACGACTATCTGGGCGGCAAGGGCCTGGGCGGGTATCTGCTGCGCGACCAAGCCACCCTGTCCGCAGACGACCCGGACCTGCCGTTGATCCTCGCCGTGGGCCCGCTCACGGCCACCATCGCGCCCACCTCGGGCCGCTGCCACCTGACCACCCGCTCGCCCCTGACCGGGGCCGTGGCCGATTCCAGCGCAGGCGGACGCCTGGGCACGGAGCTGGCCCGCACGGGCTGGGACGCCGTGGTCGTGGTGGGCCGCGCCGAGCGCCCCACAGGTATTGAGATCGACAACGAGGCCGTGCGCCTGGTGGACGCCAGCGCGCTGCAAGGGCTCGACACCATCGAGGTATTTGCGCGCCTGCGCGAGCGCCGCAAGAGCGGCTCCATCGCCGCCACTGGCCCGGCGGCGGACACCGGCTGCCTGTTCGCCAGCCTCATTGTCGACACGCACCACGCGGCCGGGCGCTGCGGCCTGGGGCGCGTGGCAGGCCAGAAGAACCTCAAGTACCTGGCCGTGCACGGCACCGGACGGCGCAAGGTGGCCGATCTGGCTGGCCTGAAAACAGCCCGCGAGGACATCCTGCGCCTGACCGCAGCCTCGCCGGTGCTGCTGGGCCAGCACGGGTTCTCCTGCTTCGGCACGGGCAGCATCTTCGACCTCATGGACTCCCGGCGCATGATGCCCACGGACAATTTCAAAAGCACGCGCTTCCCCGGGGCCGAGAACCTGAACGCCTACGCCTACAAGCAGCGCTACCAGCCGCGCCGCCACGGCTGCCAGGGCTGCCACGTCTTGTGCAAGAAGATCGCTGCCGACGGCCGCTCCATGCCCGAGTTCGAGACCATGAGCCACTTCACCGCGCTCATCGGCAACACGGACCTGGAGCTGGTGCTGAAAGCCAACGACCTGTGCAACCGCCTGGGCCTGGACACCATCAGCGCGGGCTCCACCCTGGCCTGCCACCGGGAGATCAGCGGCGAGGAACTTTCTGGCCAGCGCGTGCTGGAGCTGCTCACGGGCATGGGCACCGGGGTTGGTCCGGGCGCGGAGCTGGGCGTTGAATTGGCAAGGGGCTCGGCCAGGTACGCCGCGTCCCAGGGCCGCCCGGAGCTGTCCATGAGCGTCAAGGGCCTGGAGCTGCCGGCCTACGACCCGCGCGGGGCCTACGGCATGGCGCTCGCGTACGCCATCTGCGCGCGCGGCGGCTGCCATCTGCGGGCCTACCCCATCAGCCACGAGATTCTGCGCAAGCCCGTGGCCACGGACCGCTTCAGCTTTTCGGGAAAGGCGCGCATCGTGAAGATCGCCGAGGACGCCAACGCCGTGGTGGACTCGCTCATCGCCTGCAAGTTTCTGTTCTTCGCCGCCAGCCTGGAGGAATACGCCCGCGCCTATTCGGCGGTGACGGGCGTCCCGGCCACGGCCCACGACCTGCTGCGCATCGGCGAGCGCGTGGACTACCAGGAACGGCTGATGAACGCGCAGAACGGCTTCACGGCAGCGGACGACGACCTGCCCGCCCGCTTCTTCACCGAGGAAGGCTCAAGCGGCCCTGGCCTGCCCATCCCGCCGGTGCCGCGCGAGGACTTTTTGGCCTGCCGCGCGGCCTACTACCGCATCCGGGGCCTGACCCCGGAGGGGCTACCCACGCAGGAGACGGCGGAAAAGCTGGGGCTGCCCTGGCCGACAGAGCTGGAGTAAGACTATGGACCATGATATTTCTTCGGACCGCCTTAACAAATATATGAGGTTGAGCAGATTCAACGAGGCCTTCCAAAAAAACGTTGCCATTTGCAGTGATCATTTTGAATCACAATGCATTCTACAAGAAACTATTGCAGACATTTTCCATGAACTCCTTTCAAGCCTGTCATCCCTTGACGATGCGAATGTTGCATCATTAATTAACAAGTCGTGTTGCTCATACATGACTGCATCCATACTTGGGATGGGTGGAGTTGCAAGCGAATCGTTTGCGGCTTCACGCCTTTGCATTGAATCAGGGATAACTGCTTATTATGCAGAAAAGAAAAACTTATTTGAATTATACTTCAGCAGAGACGACAGTCCTGGATCAAAAGTTGAATTTCGCAAATTATTTGCGATGTCGAAAATGGAAAAATTTCTAAAAAGTGAATCTCAAGACATATACCGACATTTTTCAGAAGTTTATGAACACACAATAACGTGCGGTGGTCACACAAATCCACAATCGTTGATGCAAACAGTCAGAATTGAGGAAAGCAAAAATTTCATCAACATGAAGTTTCAGTTAGTCACTTCAAACGAAGAAACAATTATGTGTGCAATACAAACAGCTGCTCGATCAGGTGTGACAGCACTTGAAATATTTCAACTGCTTTTCCGTAAGCATTTTGACGATCTTGGTCTTACCGAAAGGATCAACAAGGCTAAAGGCGCAATTTCCATATGATCGCCCTGCTGACAAAATACGCCGCCAAGCTCACGGCCTCGGGCCTGTGCGCCCCGGGCGACGTGCTCCTGGCCGCCC
>CAZXZF010000020.1:14229-20672 GCA_964645095.1 uncultured Desulfocurvus sp.
GCCAAGCTCACGGCCTCGGGCCTGTGCGCCCCGGGCGACGTGCTCCTGGCCGCCCTGGACGACGACCTGGCCTGGAGCCAGGCGACCGACATCGACGACCCGCGCCGGCCGCTCATGGAGGAGGTCTTTGCCGGGCTGAACATCAGCGCCCTGCTCCTGGCCCGGCCTGCGGGCGCGTACCAGGCCGTCATGGCCGAGCTGGCCCGGCAGGCCCTGGCAACGGGCGCGGATTCCATCACCCCGGGCGACTGCGAGACGCGCACCTTCCTGCACGACCTGCCCGTGGTCGACGGCTTGGGAAGCGACGGCCTGTCCGCCCAGGGCGTGATTCAGGCCCTGCGCCAGCGCAAGGGCTGCGTCATCCTGCATGAAGGGGTGGCGCATGTGGCCGCCTTTGGCACCGTGAGCCCGGAGCAGGCGTACGTGACCTTCAGCTCCATGTGCTTCGCCTGCTTCGTGGCCTATTTCGCCGAGCACCTGCGCACGCAGCGGCAGGGCCAGCTGAGCCCGGAGCGCCGCGCGGGCTTCGAGCGCATCAAGGCCCAGCTCCCCGCAGACCGCGCCGACCTGCCGGACCTTATACCCGGCCCCTTCACCAGCGAGGACCAGGCCCGCGAGGCCATGATCCAGGCCGGGCGCAGCACCGTGGAATATGGCCTGGTGGACTCGTACTTCGGCAATATTTCGTACAGGCTCCATTCTCCTGACGGCGACACCATCCTCATCAGCCAGACCGGCAGCTCGCTGGACGAGCTGGGCGCGTGCATCGACCCCTGCCGCATGGACGGAAGCTCCTGCGCGGGCCTGACCGCCTCCAGCGAGTACTCGGCGCACAAGGCCGTGTATGAGGCCGAGCAAACGGCCAATCAGGCAGACGGAGGCGCGCGGGCCATCCTGCACGGCCACCCGCGCTTCTCGGTAATTTTGTCGCTCGACTGCGAGCGCCTGGACTGCCCCAAGCTGGGCGAGTGCCACCGCGCCTGCGACACCCCACGAACTGTTGGCATGGGGGTGCCCATCGTGCCGGGCGAGGTGGGCACCGGGCCGTTTGGCCTGTGCAACACGCTGCCTTCGGCCCTGGCCGGTACTATGGGCGACGCGACAGGAAAGGGGCGCGGGGCCATCGTCTACGGCCACGGGCTGTTCACCCTGGGCGCCATCGACTTCCGCGACGCCTTCGCCACCCTCATGGATGTGGAGCACTTCTGCCGCGCCGAGTACTTCCGCCGGGTGGCCCGGCTCGACGCGGACTGAGGGCATGCGGCGGGTGAGGACTCCCGCGCCGATTCGCGCTTCCCAACCCGTTCCCTTCCGCCCCCAGGGGTGATACCCCTGCCCTCCTGCCCCATGCGGCAGGGCAACCACGGGGGCGACTCATGACCATTCACAATCGCGCGGCGCTCATGCCCGTGCTGGCGCTCACCGCGGCCAGCATCCTCTGGGCCAGCGCGTTCATCGCCTTCAAGCTGGCGTTTTTGGCCTACGACCCCATGTTCGTGCTCTTCGCGCGCATGTTCGTGGCCTGCCTGTGCTTCCTGCCCCTGGCCGCGCGCTTCCGCAACCAGATCTACAGGCCGGGCGACTGGAAGCCCATCCTGCTCATGAGCGCGTTCGAGCCCTGCCTGTATTTTCTCTTCGAAACCGCAGCCATCAAGAACACCGAGGCCTCCCAGGCGGGCATGATCGTGGCCATGCTGCCGCTGCTCGTGGCCGTGGGCGCGCACTTCCTGCTGGGGGAGACGGTCACGCGGCGCACCTGGGCCGGGTTCGGCCTGGCCGTGGCCGGGGCCGCGCTGCTCTCGGTGCAGTCCAGCGCCACCGAAAGCGCCCCGCACCCGGCCCTGGGCAACTTCCTGGAGTTCCTGGCCATGTGCTGCGCCATGGGCTACACCATCCTGCTCAAGAAGCTCTGCACGCGCTACTCGCCCCTGTTCCTCACCGCCACCCAGGCCCTCATCGGCTGCCTGTTCTTCCTGCCGCTGATGTTCCTGCCCGGCCAGCGCCTGCCCACGGAGTTCGTGCTCGTGCCCGCGCTCTCGGTCATCTACCTGGGCGCGGCCATCACCCTCGGGGCCTACGCGCTCTATAGTTACGGGGTGAGCAAGATCCCGGCCAGCCAGGCCTCGGCCTTCATCAACCTCATCCCCGTGGCCACGGTGCTCATGGCCCGCTTCACCCTGGGCGAGGTCTTCGGCCTGGGCCAGTACCTGGCCTCGGCCCTGGTGCTGGTCGGGGTGTTCGTGAGCCAGGACAAGAAGGCGCGGCAGGCTGAAACCGTGGCCTAGACAGGCACCCTGCTGCCATGAGAGGAGCGGACATGCTTGAGCTGCTCGAAATCACCCACGAGAACCAGCGCATCCTGGTGCAGATCCGGTACGACCGCTTCCGCACCCTGCGCCTCTCGGTGCGGCCAGAGGGCACGGTCCTGGTGCGCACGCCGCGCAGAACCAGCCAGGCGCAGATCCGCGCGCACGTGGAGGGCAAGGCCGCATGGATTCTCCAGCATCTGGAGCGCTTCCGCGCCCTGCGCGAGGCCGCGCCGCAGCCGCACGCCTACCTCAGCGGGGAGACCCACGCCCACCTTGGACGCGGGTACATCCTTGAGGCCCGCCAAGCTGAGCGTAACGCCGTGCGCCTGGAAGAGGACTGCCTGGTGGTGACCACGGTCTTTCCGCCCAGCCCGGAAAAGGTGCGCAAGCTGCTGCACGCTTGGCAGCTGGAGCAGGCGCGCGGGCTGTTCCTGCGGCTCATGCGCGAGCTGCACCCCCGCCTCGACGTCCTCGGGGTGCCGCGCCCGGCCCAGCTGAAGATCCGGGCCATGACCAGCCGCTGGGGCACCTGCTCGCGCTCCGGCACCATCACCCTGAACCGGCACCTCCTGCGCGCCCCGCTGGAATGCGTGGAGTACGTTGTGGCGCACGAGCTCTGTCATTTGCGGCACTTCGGCCACGATGCGCACTTCTACGGCCTGCTGGAGCGCGTCCTCCCGGACTGGAAGGCGCGCCGGAAACGCCTGCGGGTGGTCCCTATCTAGGCCCCGGTGCCTGTGCAGCCAACGGCGGCGGATGGCGCGGCATTGGCGAAGGTGTTCCGGCGGTTCATGTAGTTTCGGATCCATCACCCCGGCAGGGGAGGAGAGACACTTGCAAAAAGTAGTGTTGTTCGCCTTCCGCGACGGTCCCATGTGTGTCATCCACGTGCTGCTCACCGCCCTGGACATGAAGGACAGGGGCTTTGAAGTCGGCATCGTGCTCGAAGGCGCGGCCACGCGGCTCGTCACGATCCTGGATGCGGCCCAGCACCCGATGCATGCGCTTTACATGAAGGCCAGAGGACAGGGCCTCTTCCACGGCGCATGCCGGGCCTGTTCGCTCAAGATGGGCGTGCTGGATCAGGTGCAGGCCGCCGGTCTGCCCTTGTTGGCCGGGATGAGCGGCCATCCCGGCATGGCTGGCTACATGGAACGAGGCTTTAGCGTGCTGACCTTCTGACCAAGATCAGTCCGCTCCATCTGATTCCCCGGCGTGACAACGGGTGACCCTAAACTTCCCCCGGATCATTGTGATGGTTGACGGTGCTTTCACCTTGGGCATATGCAGAAGGCGAGCGCCTGCCTGCGCATTCCCCAAGAGGAGCCTCCGTGTTTTCCAAAAAGCCCCTGTTCCGTCTCAACATCCGCCGCCGCGTCCTTTTGGGGATGCTGCTCTCGGTGCTGGCCGTGGGGCTCATCGGCACCTTCTCCTACCACTCCCTGGCGCAGATCGAGCGCAAGATGGGCTTTATCGAGGTCATCGACGACCTGGGCAACACCATCCTTGAGATCCGCCGCTACGAGAAGAACTACATGCTCTACGGCCACCAAGAGGACTTTGACGAGAGCCGCGACTATGCTGCCAAGGCCTCGGACATCCTGGTGAAGCTGGAGGGCAACGCTGCGGAGTTTGGCCTGTCGCAAGAGCACGCCGCCCTCAAGGCGTCCCTTGCGGACTATGGCGCCCAGGCCATGCGGCTTTCCCCGGGGCAAGGCCTGCTGCAGGCCGAACGTGAACGCCTGCGCGACACCGGCAAGCAGCTGGTCGACCTGTCCCAGCGCCTGGTGATCCACGAGCGCGCGCGCATTCTGGTCATTGTGCAGTCCCTCAAGAGCCAGCTGCTCCTCTCCGTGGTGGTGTTCCTGGCCCTGGGCGGCGGTTTCCTTTTCGTTCTGGGGCACAAGACCGTCATGGCCCTGCGCCGCATAGAGCAGGCCACCCACGAGATCGCCAAGGGGCGCTTCACTTCTCTTGCGCCCTCCGGCTCGGATGACGAGGTGGACCGTGTTGTGGGCGCCTTCAACCACATGATCGCCGAACTGCAGAAGCGGCAGGACCATCTCGTCCGCGAAAAGAAATTGTCCTCCATTGGCGTGCTGACAAGCGGCGTGGCCCACCAGTTGAACAATCCCTTGAACAACATTTCCACCTCCTGCCAGATTCTGATGGAGGAAGGCGCAGAAGCCGACCCTGCCTTCAGTCGCAAGCTCCTTCGCAACATCGACCAGGAGGTGGCCAGAGCCCGGGACATCGTCAAAGGACTACTGGAATTCTCCCGCGCCAAGGAGTTCGAGTGCAAGCCCACATTCCTTGCCGATGTGGTGGAGCGCTCGGTGCGCCTTGTCTCCAGCCAGGTTCCAGCCGGGGTGGAACTCGTCCGGGACGTGCCGCCGGGACTCCTTCTGCCCATGGACGCCCAGCGCATGCAGGAGGTCTTCATCAACCTGTTCATCAACGCCCTGCAAGCCATCAAAACACCTGAGGGGCGCATCACCATTACTGCCGAGCGCGATGTGGAGCGCGGCCAGGCTGTCATCACCGTGTCCGACTCCGGCCTGGGTATAGCCCCGGAGGACATTGCGCGCATCTTCGATCCTTTCTTCACCACCAAGGAGGTGGGCAAGGGCACGGGCCTCGGGCTGTCCATCGTCTTCGGCATCGTGGAGCAGCACCAGGGTGAAATCACCGTGGAAAGTGCGCCAGGCCAGGGGGCCAGCTTCATCCTGCGTCTGCCTTTGCAGACCCCTGCTGTGACCGATGACAGGCCCGAGGGAGTAGGCGGCGCATGAATGCAGGTCGCGTGCTTGTGGTGGATGATGAGCCCATCGCCCGTGAGAATCTGGTCCACGCCCTTGTCCGCGCCGGCTACGAGGCCGAACACGTGGGGGACTCCCGTTCCGCCCTGGCCGAGCTGGGCAGAAGGCAGTATGATGTGCTGCTCACAGACCTGCGCCTGGGCGAGGCCAGCGAGGATGACGGCATCGGCCTCATGGAACGTGCGCGCAAGCTGCACCCCGACCTTGAGGTCGTGGTCATGACCGGCTACGCCACAGTGCCTGGCGCCGTGGCGGCCATGAATCGCGGGGCATACTCCTACCTTGCAAAGCCGCTGAACCTCGACGAGGTGCGCGCGCTCTCGGCCAAGGCCGTGGAGTCGAGCCGCCTGCGCCGCGAGGTGCTGGACCTGCGCCAGCGGCTCAAGGACCGCGACGCACCGCCGCTTCTGGTGGGCAAAAGCCCGGCCATGGCCTCCCTGCTCAAGACCATCGGCCAGGTGGCCCCCACCTCCTCCACCGTGCTGCTGCTGGGCGAGACCGGCACCGGCAAGGAACTGGCCGCACGCGCCATCCACCACGCCAGCCAGCGCGCGGGCAAGCGTTTCCTGGCCGTGAACTGCGGAGCCTTCAGCGAGGAGCTGCTGGCCAGCGAACTCTTCGGCCACGAGAAGGGCGCCTATACAGGCGCCACCGAACGCAAGGCCGGGCTCTTCGAGGCCGCCCAGGGCGGCACGCTGTTTCTGGATGAGGTGGGCGAGATGACGCCGACCATGCAGGTGCGCCTACTGCGGGTGCTTCAGGAGCGCAAGCTTTTGCGCGTGGGCGGAACCGCAGACATCCCCGTGGACGTGCGGGTCATCGCCGCCACGAACAAGGACCTCGCCGTGGAGGCCGAAACCGGGGCCTTCCGCCTGGACCTTTACTACCGCCTGAACGTCATCACTCTGCGGCTGCCCGCCTTGGCCGAGCGCCGCGAAGACATCCCGATGCTGGCGCGGCATTTTCTGCTCAAATACTCCGAACTGCTTGGCCGCGAGGTGCGCGAACTCTCGCCCGATGTGCTGGATATTCTCGCCGCCTATCCCTTTCCCGGCAATATCCGCGAGCTGGAAAACCTCATGGAACGGGCCGTGGTGCTCGCCGAAGGCGTCATTGCTGAGGCCCAGCACCTGCCCCCTGAGCTGCAACTGGACCAGCCGCGCCTCAAGACCTCCCGCCATGGCGGCATGCCAACCCTGGAGGAGAGCGAACGCCAGCATATCCTCTGGGTGCTGGAGCAGACCGGCAACAACAAGTCCCGCGCCGCCGAGATCCTCGGCATCGACCGCGCCTCGCTCTGGCGGAAGTTGAAGCG
>CAZXZF010000021.1:0-20407 GCA_964645095.1 uncultured Desulfocurvus sp.
TGAAACAGCCCTTTCGGCGCAATGGGGGGGTCTGGGGGGCCTCAGGCCCCACAGCAGGGTCCAGGGGCAGCGCCCCTGGCGGGTCTTTTGTTGTGGCGAGAAAGGTGGTAGGGGGGTGCATATTTTCCGAGGGGAATGCATGAAAGCCAAGCAATATCTTGAGGACATCCTGCGCGGGGTGCTGGGCGCACGCGCGCTGCCCTGGCCGGACAAGGCCGTCATCGAGCCCCCGCGCGAGCGCAAGTTCGGCGACTATTCGGCCAACGTGGCCATGCTGCTGGCTGGCGCGGCGTCGATGAAGCCGCGCGACCTGGCCGAGGCCTTGGCGTTGGATCTGCGCGCCCCTGGCCAGGCTGGGGAGGGCGGGCAGTTCGAGCGCGTGGAGGTGGCTGGTCCGGGCTTTTTGAACGTGACCTTCGCCCCAGCCTTCTGGCACGGCATCCTGGCCGACGTGCAGGCGGCTGGCGCGGCCTATGGCGCGTCAAAGGTCGGGCAGGGGCAGAAGGTCCAGGTGGAGTACGTCTCGGCCAACCCCACCGGCCCGCTGCACATCGGCCATGGCCGTGGCGCGGCCCTGGGCGACTCCCTGGCGCGGCTGCTGAAGAAGACCGGGCATCAGGTGGAGTGCGAGTACTACGTCAACGATGCGGGCCGGCAGATGCGCATCCTGGGCGACTCGGTGTGGCTGCGCCTGCGCCAACTGGCCGGGCAGGACGTTCCGGACCTGGAAGACTTCTATCGCGGCGACTACATCAGGGACATCGCCGCGCGGGTGCACGGGCAGTACCCGGACATCCTGGAACTGCCGGAAGACCGAGCCCTCGACATCTGCTTTGGCGAGGCCGTGGACGAGATTTTGTCCGGCATCAAGAAGGACCTGGCGGACTTCCGCGTGGGCCACGACGTCTGGTTTTCGGAAAAGAGCCTGGTGGAGGCCGGGCGTTCCGGTGCTCCGAGCAAGGTGGCCGAAACCTTTGCGGACTTGCTCGCGCGCGATCTGGCCTTTGAGCAGGATGGGGCCCTGTGGTTCCGCAGCACCACCTTCGGCGACGACAAGGACCGCGTCCTGCGCAAGTCCTCGGGTGAGCTGACCTATTTCGCCTCGGACATCGCCTACCACCACGACAAGTTCAAGCGCGGCTTTGGGCGCGTCATCGACATCTGGGGCGCGGACCACCACGGCTACGTGGCGCGCATGCAGGGCGCAGTGGAGGCCCTGGGGCGCAAGGGCGCGCTCCAGGTGATACTGGTGCAGCTGGTGAGCCTGCTGAAAGACGGCGAGCAGGTGGCCATGAGCACCCGGGCCGGAATGTTCGAGACGCTCTCCGACGTGGTGGCCTACGTTGGCGCGGACGCCGCGCGCTTTTTGTTCCTCTCGCGCAAGAGCGACTCCCAGCTGGAGTTCGACCTGGAGCTGGTGCGCAAAAAGAGCATGGACAACCCGGTGTTCTACGTGCAGTACGCCCATGCGCGCATCCACTCCATGCTGCGCAAGGCCGCGGATGCGGGCATCACCCCCGCGGCCCCCGGCGTGGAGGCTTACGCGCACCTCGCGGGCGGGGACGACCTGGAGCTCTGCCGCATGCTTGAGCGCTTCCCGGACGTGGTGGCCCAGGCCGCGGAGCTCCTGGCCCCGCACCAGGTCAGCTCGTACCTCTCGGAGCTGGCGAGCGCGCTGCACCGCTACTACTCCAAGCACCATGTGCTTTCGGCCGGGCCGCAGGTCGCTGCCGCGCGCCTGCTGCTTTTGTCCTGCGTGGCCCAGACCCTGGCCGCCGGGCTGGACCTGCTCGGCGTGGACGCGCCGGAGCGCATGGACCAGGCGCCCGAGCAGGCGCCCGAGCAGGCGCCCGAGCAGGCGTCTGATGCGGCGGGCGACGGCGCAACGGCCGGGCCGGCCTCCTGAAGCCTTTTCCGCAGCACCCCCAAGGAGCACAGGCATGAACTCGCCCATCAAGATCAAGGACCCCGGCGCTCCGGGCCGCACCTATTCCTTCAATTGCAGCTTCGGCGGGCTGGCGGCCATGGCCACGGCGGTCACGCTGGCCTTGTCGCTGTTCTTCGTGCTGGGCGTGCTGGTGGGCCGGGGCCACAGGCCCGAGTCGGCCATCCCGCAGATCGAGCGCATCATGCCCAAGGAGAGCGTGGCCGGTCCGGGGCCTTCGGCGGAGATCCTGAAGGCCGAGGAGCTCCAGTACAGCGAGCAGCTGGCCAAGAAGGGGCCGGAGGCGCAGTTGGCCAAGAGCATCGACGCCGTGGAGCGCAAGGCCCCGGACAAGGCCAAGGCTCCGGACAAGGCCCCGGCCCAGTCCGCAGAGGCCAGGAAGGGCGAGGCCAAGCCGTCCGATGCCAAGGTCAATGCCAAGGCCGACGCCAAGGCCAGCGCCAAGCCCGATGCCAAGGCCAATGCCAAGCCTGATGCCAGCGCCAAGGCCGAGGCCGAGGACACCCAGCGTTACGATTACACCTATCAGGCCGCCAGCTTCCCCGAGGAGGGCCAGGCCAAGGACTTCCTCAAGCGGGTCAAGTCCAGCGGGCTCAAGGCCAGCATCGAGAACGGCGCGGCCAACGGCAAGCCCTGGTTCCGGGTGGTGGTGTTTTTCCGGGGCACGCCCGCAGACACACGGGGCCTCAAGGAAAAGCTCGGCAGCCTGGGCGTGCCCAAGCCGCTCATGCGCGGCAAGACGCCCATCTAGGCCCGCCAGCCCAGGCCAGCGGATATTTTGCGGCAGGGGCTTGACGGCTCCTGGCGGCCGGGCGTAAAGTCCATATCGTACAATAGTCGTCCGGTGCGACCTCCGCGTGGCCTTTGCGCTACCGTATGCGGTCTTTTCGCGGTTTGTATCCGGGCAAGGGGATGACGCCATGTACGGTCTCACGGACAACATCGTCGCCGGGCCCGCCGGGTCCACCACCGCAGGGCCGGCCGGCAGCTTCATGGCCGGGCCTGCGGGCAGCGTGACGCCCGCGCCCGCCGGGCACACCCCGGTCTATCCGGTCACCGCGACCATCCCCTACATTGGCGCAGGCTACGTGCCCATCGACACCACCCCGGCGCGCATCCCCTATGCGGCCGCAGCAGGCGGCGGCATGGTCCACCAGAGCGGCTCCACCAACGCGCCCATCCCCGGCCCCTCGGCCTCGGTCCCCATCTCTCCGGCCACCGGAGGCATCACGTACGCTGCTGGCGGCAGTGGCGGCGGTTATGGCGGCGGCTCTGCCGGCGGCGGTTATGTTGGCGGCGGTGGCGGCGGTTCTCTCGGCGGTGGTGGCGGTGGCGGCTCTGTCGGTGGCGGCGGTGGTATTTCCGCGGCTTCCGGCGGCGGCTCTGTCGGCGGCGGCGGCAGTGCCGGCGGCAGTGGCGGCGGTTCTCTCGGCGGTGGCGGCGGCGGCATTGCGTCCGGCATGGGCAGTTCCGCGTCAGGGGCTTCGGCGGGCTCCGGCCCCACCGGCCAGGGTGGGGGCATGAGCTACACGACCTATGCCGGGCCCGGATTTCCGCCCATTGCGCTGAACGTGGGCCAGGCCATGAGCCAGCCCACGGGGGGCATGCCGCCCACCCCAGGCACCTCCGGGAATTTCGCCGGGACCCCCGGCGGCCGCACCGTGCCCACCCCGGTCGGCTTCGTGCAGCCGCCCCCGGCCTCGCGCTTCCACGGCCCGCGCAACAGCCACGTGGCGCACCACCCCCAGCACGTCGACACCCACGCCACCGTTGGCGAGGCCTACCAGCCCTACAAGGCCGCGCACGTCTGGGAGCCGCACAAGGTCTCCTTTGGGCAGGCCATCCTGGCCTCGGACTCCGTGCCGCGCTCGACCTATGATCCGCCGCACGTGCTTTTTTCCGACGAGCGGCCCACGGTCATCAACGTCATGACCTCGGAACCGCGCCCGAACATGCAGGTCAACGAGATCAACAACCAGAGCCTGAACCTGGACCTGAGCGAATCGCGCAGCGTGACGATCCAGAACTCCTTCCCCGAGACGCGCAACCTGACGCTGGACAACTCCATCACCAGGAACGTGTCCCAGAGCTTCCCGGAGAACCGGGAGGTTTCGGTCCATCTGAACCTTTCCCAGAACGGCAACACCGACAACTCCGTGACCAACGAGCGCGTGGTGCAGAACATCATCGAGGCCCCGGCGCGCATCCTGAACATGGTCTTCACCGACGCGCCCGCAGCCTCCCCGTCTTCGGCCATCCTGGGCGGGGCGGTCATGGCCCGCGTGGCCTAAGCCTCTGGCCCGGCCCTCTGGCCTGTCCTTCTGACTTGGCCATCTGACTTGGCCGCCTCGCCTGAGCGCCTGACCTGAGCGCCCGGCGCCCGCCTTCTCTCGACACCAGCCAAGGCTTCTGGCATATTGCGGACCTGATACGCTTATTCGGGAGATCCGCATGGTCAGACCCCTTGCCCCGGCCCTTCGCCTCATCCGCATGTGCGCCTTGGACGCTGCGGCCTTCGCCGCTGTTCTCTCGGTGGTTCTCGCGGCCGTTGCGGGGCTGCTGCTCGTTGCGCCGTCCGCTGCCCAGGCCCAGCTCAAATGGGGCATCCGGCCCGAGCAGAAGACGGCCTCCCCGGCGGACAACACGCCGGACAAGGTCGCGGCGGACCGCGCCAGCGCCGAGGCGGGCAAGGCCGAGGGCCAGTACGCCCTGGGCGCGCGCTACCTGGAGGGCAAGGGCCTCCCGCGCGATTTCGTCCAGGCCAGGGACTGGCTCTCCCGCGCGGCGGCGCAGAACCACGCCGGAGCGCAGCACTGGCTGGCCGTGATGCACCGCCAGGGCCTGGGCGGTCCGGTGAACATGGCCGAGGCTTCGCGCCTGCTCCTGCTCGCGGCCAACCAGGGCAATCCCCTGGCCCAGTTCGATCTGGCCGAGGTCTGGGCCTCGGGCCAGGCCGGGGCCGTGGACAAGGAGGAGGCCCTGCGCTGGTACCGCGCCAGCGGCTCCCAGGGCAACGCCGAGGCGCTGTACCGGGCGGGCATGCTGCTCCTGAGCGACCCCGGCGTGCGCAAGAGCGACGCCGAGGCCCATGACCTGCTCCAGCTTTCGGCCCGGCGCGGCCACGCCAAGGCCATGTTCAACGTCTCCACGCTGCTTGCCCAGGGCCGGGGCGTGAAGCGCGACCCCGTGGCCGCGGCCAGGTACTGCCGCCTGGCCGCAGGGCTTGGCGTGGTGGAGGCCCAGTACGCCCTGGGCCTCTTGCTGCTGCGCGGGGAAGGCGTGCTGCAGGACCGGGACGAGGGCCTGCGCTGGCTGCGCATGGCTGCTGTGGCCGGAAACCCCCAGGCCAAGATCCAGCTGGCCGTGGCCGAGGCCGAGGTGCGCGGCGACAAGAATCTGGCCGAGGCCACCCGGCAGCTGAAGCAGGCGGCCCAGGCCGGGGACGCCAAGGCCCGGCTGCACCTGGGCACGCTGTATGTCTCGGGCGCGGGCGGCCTGCAAAGGGACCCGGTGCAGGCCTATGTCTGGCTGGAACTGGCCGCCCAGGGCGGGGAGGCCATGGCCGCCATCCATCGCGAGGCCCTGGTCAAGACCATGCCCAAGGCCGAGCTGGCGCGGGCCAGGGACCAGGTGCGCGCCCTGACCCCCCAGCCTGTTGACTGACGGACGCGGAGCCGACGGGTGCCCGCCGGAAAGCCGTCGAAGTGCCGTCGAAGTGCTGAAAAGGGGCCACGTGCAGCAGCCCAAATCGCCTCCCCCCCCCGCGGTTCCGACCCCGGAAGACGCCCCGGAGGTCCGGGCCCGGCGTGAGCTGTTCCCGCGCGGGCTGGCCCAGCCAGCCCAGGGCTTCCGCTTCGGGGCCGACACCCTGCTGCTCTCGGCCTTTGCCGCCCGCTCGCTGCCGCCCGTGGCCGCGCGCGGCGCAAAAACCCTCACCGGGCTGGACCTGGGCACGGGCTGCGGCGCGGCAAGCCTTGGCCTGCTGCTCTTGCGGCCCGACCTCGACCTTGCGCTTTTGGGCCTCGACAGCGGGCCGGAGATGATTGCCGCAGCCACGGAGAACGCCCGGGCCCTGGGCTTTGGCGGGCGCTTCCGGGCCGAGCTGGCCGAGGTGCAGGACTTCCGCCGTCCGAGATTTGATCTGGGCCCTGGTCCGGGCTTTGGTCCCGGATTTGATTTGGCCCTGGCCAACCCGCCGTTTCGCACCTGCGGCACGGGCCGGACTTGCGAGGATGCGGCCCGGAACCGGGCGCGTTTCGAGGGGCCGGGCGGGTTTGCCGCCTTCGCCGCCTGCGCGGCCCGAAGCTTGCGCCCGCGCGGCAGGCTGTTCGTGGTGCACCTGGCCGAGCGGCTGCCGGAGCTGTTGCGTGTTCTGGAGGATGCGGGCCTGGCCGTGCGCCGGGCGCTGCCGGTGCAGGGCCGCTTGGGCCAGGCCCCCAGGCTGGTGCTCCTGGATTGCCTGCGCCAAGGGTTGAAAAACGGGCCGAGTGGGGGCCGGGCGGGCTTTGCGCTCCTGGCCCCGCTGGTCCTGTATGCGCCGGACGGGAGCCTGACGGCTGAGGCGGCGGCGTTCTGCCCGCCTCTGGCCACAAATCCGCGCCGGGCCGGGGGTTGAGGCGGGTTCAGCTCTTGCCAACGGCCTGAATGGGGAGTAGTAGTTTTCCGCTGCCCGTCCCTGGCGACATGCGAGAGGGGCGCGAGGCACAAGACGCCAAACACATATGAGGATTCCACGATGAAGAAGTTCTGCGCCTTCCTGCTCATGGTGGCTGCGGCCAGCCTGCTCGCCGCCTGCAACAACACCCCCAAGATCGCCGTGGTCGACGGGGCCAAGGTCTTCCGCGAGTCCAAACCCGGCCAGGACGCCATGGCCTACCTGCGCACCAAGAGCAACGACCTCCAGGCCGAGGCCAAGACCGCCCAGGAGAAGGTTCAGGCCAAGCAGAGCCAGGAGAACGCCGCCGCCTTCCAGGAGGCTGTGACCAAGTACCAGACCACCATGGGCGCCGAGCAGCAGCGTGTCGTGGGCCTCTTGCAGGAGAATTTCAACAAGCTGCTCGAGAAGTACCGCAAGGACAACAAGGTTGACGTGGTCATCGCCAAGGACGTGGTTCTGTCCTCTGACGAAGCCACGGACATCACCAACAAGATCATCGAGGAATTCAACAAGACCACCATCGACCTGAACGCCAAGGCCGCCCCGGCTGCCGTCGCTCCGGCCGCTGCCCCGGCCGCCGCCGCTCCCAAGGCCGAGGCCGCCAAGCCCGAGGCTGCCAAGGCTGACGCCAAGCCCGCCGAGGCCAAGAAGCCCTAAGCTTCCTCAGAGAACGCGCCAAGGCCCGCTCCGGACAACTCCGGGGCGGGCCTTTTTTCTTGCTGCGCGGTGGGGCCTAGATGTTCAGCAGGGCGGCCTTGATGCGGCGCTTGCCAAAGGCCAGGGCCTGGCTGTTGCTGTGGATGAAGATGTCCACGGCGCTGCTGTGGCGGGCGGCCATGAGGTCGTTGATCTCGTAGATCCCGATGCCTTCCAGGCGCACCTTGCGGCCAAAGACCCAGCCCCGGTCGAAGAGGTCGCGGGACACGGCGATGGTGCCGGGGCGGACATGGCGCATGCTCGCGGCGATGTCCGGGTCGCTGTCGGTCTGGGAAACTTCGGCGTTGTAGGCCGTCACGGTGACCAGGGCGTTGGGTTTGCTCTGCTCCTCAAGGCGGCGCAGGTACTCCGGGTCGGACACGATCATGTGCGCCACTTCGGCGCGGTATTCGTTCTGCGACAGGCGCTTGAACTCGCTCAGTTCGCCGCGCTGGGAGGCCAGCGCCGCCAGGGAGAAGAACAGGGCCGCTGCCAGGGCTGGCAGAATGGCGACTTGTACGGGCCGGGTCATGGTGGTCCTCCTTGGGGGGGGCTGGTCTGCCCGGCGCCCAACTGGCTGGGCGCGGGGTCCCCGGCACAGCAAAAGCAAGGATCGCGCCAAGTTGCGCCAGGCAAGGCCCAGAAAGGCCTGGACAGGCCTCAGGAGGAGGGGGGCGGGGGGCCGTCGGCGGGCACGGTCAGGATCATGACGGTGCCGCCGCCAGCCCTGGCCTGGGCCTGGAGGTCGCCGCCCAGACGCCGGGCCAGCCTGCGCGCGATGGCCAGCCCCAGGCCCGCGCCCCCGTATGTGCGGGTGATGCTGGCATCGGCCTGGGCAAAGGCCTCGAACACGGTCTGGCCCTTGTCCGCAGGGATGCCGATGCCCGTGTCCTCCACACGGAAGGCCACGCGCGGCTGGCCCTCCGGGCCCTGGACCGGCCCGGCGCTGAGGCGCACCTCGCCCTGCGCGGTGAACTTCACGGCGTTGTCCAGCAGGTGCTCCAGGCATTGGCGCAAGGCCGCCGGGTCGGAGCGCATGGACTCCGGCAGCCCCGGCTCGGCTGCGGAGAAGAACCGGAGGCCCTTGGCCTGGGCTTTTGGGGCTGTCAGCGCGTTCAGGGCCTGGAGCAGGTCCGTGGGCGGGAAGCGCATGAACTCCGGCGCTTCGGGCTGGGCGGAGTCCAGCCGGGCGAACTCCAGAACGTTGGTCAAGAGCAGGTGCAGGCGCTCGGCGGACTGGCGCGCGATGCCCACGGATTCCTGCTGGCCCGGGTTCAAAGGGGTGGTTTGGAGCACCTGGAGCATGCCCAGCACGCCGTTCAAGGGCGTGCGCACCTCGTGGGTCATGTTGGCCAAAAACTCGCCCTTGGCCCTGCTGGAGGCCTCGGCAGCCTCCTTGGCCTCCAGCAGGGCCTTGCGGGAGATGATCTGCTCTGCGCCCAGGGCGAAGAGATCGGCCAGGGCCTGCACTGCTGCCAGGTCTGCGCCGTCGAAGTCGCGGCCCGGATTGGCCAGGGCGATCTGCCCCACAAGCCGATCCTTGACCACCGCGGGCACGGTGAGGAGCTGGTGCAGGGGCACATGGCCTTCCGGCAGGCCGCGTGCGCCTGGGCGTGCGCCGGGGGTGTTGTCATAGGAGCCCTGGCGGAGGTTCAGGCTTTGCCCCCACAGGCCGGGGTAGCTGCCGTCCGGGTTCACCAGGAAGAGCGGCAGGCCCGCCTTCACCGTACATCCGCCGCTGGGCACCATGGCGGTAGTGGAGTGTGGCAGCAGGTTCCCGGTGTCCGGGTCGAGGATCGACACGTAGCCGTGGAGGCTGCCTGTGAGCTCCCGCGCGCTGTCCAGGAGCGCGGAGGCGATGGCCTCCATGTCCGGCTCGGTGCCGATGAGCGCCCGGGCCACCTGGGCCAGGCTGCGGTTCAGCAGAACCTCGCCCTGGAGGCGTTCCTCGGCCAGCTTGCGTTCCGTGAGGTCGCGGGCGATGCCCACGGCATATTCCACGCCCTCGTGCTCGATGAGCGAGGCCTTGGTCTCCACGGGGAACAGGGAGCCGTCCTTGCGCCGGTAGTAGACCTCGAAGGTGTTCACGCCCCCCTGGTGCAGGGACCCGGCCAGCTCCGTCCAGTTGTTCTCGCCGCGCTGCGGGTTCACCGCGCGGGCGTCCATGCCCAACAGCTCCTCCCGGGTATAGCCCAGGTTGCGGCAGGCGGCCTCGTTGACGTAGCACAGGCTCCTGTCCGACATGCGGGCCCAGATGATCATGTCGTCGGCTCTGTCCACGCTGAGCTGAGCCTGGTGCAGGCTGGCCTCCAGCTTCCGGCGCTCGGAGAGGTTGCGCACCACGCCCAGGACATAGTCCGCGCCCTCGTGGCGGATGAGGCAGGCGTTGAATTCCACGGGCAGCAGGCGCCCGTCCTTGCACCGGAACTCGCCCTGCCAGATGCAGCGCTCCTGGTCGCGGAGCCCGCGCACGGTCTGCTGCCAGTTCTCGCGCGTGCGCGCAGGGTTCAGGTCCGTGACGCTCAGGCCCAGCAGCTCCTCGCGGCTGTAGCCCAGGTGCCGTGTGGCGGCGGCGTTGGCGTAGACGTAGCGGCCATCCCCGGCGCGGACCCAGAAGAGCATGTCCTGGGCGTTGTCCACCGAGACCTGGGCCTGGCGCAGGCCGGCCTCCAGGGCCTTGCGTTCGGTCAGGTCCAGGCCAATGCCCAGAAAGCCCGTGAGCTCGCCCGTGGGCGAATACACCCCGGTGATGGTGAGGTGCACGGGCACATGCCGTCCGTCCTTGCGCACATGGGTCCACTCCTGGACGGTGAAGGCTTCGGCCCCGCCCTCGCGCACCAGGCCGACGAGAATGTCGAAGCCGTGCACCGTGCGTCCAAGGCGCTCGGAGAGCAAGCGCCCGTACTCCTCAATCTCGGAGGGCAGATGGAAGAGCGCCGGGGTGGCGCGTCCGATGAGCTCCTCGGCCGCATAGCCCAGCATGTGTTCGGCCCCGCTGTTGAAGACCTGGATGATTCCATCCCTGTCCGTGGCGATGATGGAGATGCGGCTGGCCGCGCGAAAAACCCCTTCCAGCCGGGCCACGGGCAGCTCGGAGCCCTGCCGGCCGGAGCCGCCGGTATCGGAGCCGCCGGTCTCGGAGCCGCCGGTCTCGGAGCTTGCCCCGGAGCTGCTGCCGGGGCCGAACGTGCGCCTGGCCTCAGGCTCGGCCTCAAGCTCGCGCAGCCGGGCCCTGGCCCGGCGCAGGCCCACGGCCTGGGCCAGCATGCAGCCCGCCAGCACCAGCCCCAGGCCAAGGACCACGAGCCGCGCCGCGCCCTCTGGCAGCGCCGCGCTGCGCAGCACAAACACAAGCAGGGCCGCAGCCGAGAACGCCACCAGCACGGTCACGGACGACCACGGGCGGCCAGCTGCCAGAGGACCAGGCGCCGGACCGGACCCGTGCAACGGGCCAGGCGCCGGGTCTTGTGCGGAATTGTGCTGTGGGCGCTGCGGTTCTGCCACGCAAGACTCCTGAACCAGAGGAAGAACACCAGCTTCCTCTTTAGCGCAGACCCGTCCGGGAGGCAATGCCCTGAAAGATGTCCCTGCTTCTTGCGGACAGGCCTTGTTGGGCGTAGGAAAGTGAAGGCTGGGGGGTTTACATACCCTGCCCCGGTATTATCTCCTGCTCTTCCAGGGAGGGATGATGGCGCAAGAAATCACGGCACGGGTGCGGATCACCGGCATGCACTGCGCGGCCTGCTCCGCGCGCATCGAGCGCATCCTGCGCGCCACCGAGGGCGTGTCCAGGGCCGACGTGAGCCTGGCCACCGAGGACCTCACCGTGTCCTACGACCCCGGCCTGACCAGCCCGGAGGCCATGGCAGGCCTCATCGCCGACGCCGGCTTCGGCGCGGTCTTCGCCCCCTTCGAGGGTTCAACGGGGAATGGGGGTGCCGGGGCCACACTCTTTCTGGCCATCACGGGCATGACCTGCGCCTCCTGCTCCAGCCGCATCGAGCGCGTGCTGCGCGCCGCCGAGGGCGTCCTTTCCGCCGACGTGAACCTGGCCGCCGAGACCGCGCAGATCGTCTACGACCCGGCCCGGACCAGGGCCCAGGCCCTGCGGACGCTCATCACCGAAGCCGGGTTCGGCTCGCAGATCGTCTCGCGCTCGGCCGCGCTGTTCGAGGAGCGCCGCCGCGACGCGGCCCTGCGCCTGGAGGCCCAGAAGCGCGAGCTCATCCCGGCTTTCGCCTTCGCCCTGCCGGTGCTGTACCTGTCCATGGGCCACATGCTGGGCCTGCCCCTGCCCATGTTCCTGCACCCGGAGCATTCCCCGGCCGCGTTCGCCCTGGGGCAACTCCTGCTGACCCTGCCGGTGCTTCTGGCCGGGCGCGGGTTCTTTCTTCGCGGCATTCCGGCGCTCTCTCGCCGCGCGCCGAACATGGACTCCCTGGTGGCCCTGGGCACGGGCGCGGCTTTTCTGCACAGCCTGTGGAACACCGCGCTCATCATGCTCGCGCCGGATGGCCTTGACGCCGTGCCGCGCGCCATGGACCTCTATTACGAGTCCGCGGCGGTGCTTCTGGCCATGATATCCCTCGGCAAGTATCTGGAGGCGCGCTCCCGGCTCAAGACCTCGGACGCGGTGCGCGCCCTGGTCAGCCTGGCCCCGGAAACGGCCACCGTGTTGCGCCAGGGCGGGCTGGGGCCGGAGGAGGTGCGCCTGCCCGCCGCCGAGGTGGCCCCGGGCGACGTGGTGCTGGTGCGCCCCGGCGAGCGCCTGCCCGTGGACGGGCTGGTGCAGCACGGCGTGAGCGCCGTGGACGAGAGCCTGCTCACGGGCGAGAGCCTGCCCGTGGCCAAGGCCCTGGGCGACCGCGTGGCCGCGGGCACGCTCAACGGCTCCGGCGCGCTGACCATCCTGGCCGAAAAGACCGGCGAGGACACGCTGCTTTCGCGCATCGTGGACCTGGTGCAGCAGGCCCAGGGCTCCAAGGCGCCCATCGCCAACCTGGCCGACCGCATCAGCGCGGTGTTCGTGCCCGTGGTCATGGCCGTGGCCGTGCTCTCGGCCCTGGCCTGGCTCGTGGCCGGGCAGAGCCCCGGCTTTGCGCTCAGGATCTTCACGGCGGTGATGGTCATCGCCTGCCCCTGCGCCATGGGCCTGGCCACGCCCATGTCGATCATGGTGGCCACGGGGCGCGGCGCGCAGCTGGGCGTGCTGGTGAAAAGCGGCGAGGCCCTCCAGTCCGCCGGGGACATCCAGGCCGTGGTCTTTGACAAGACCGGCACCCTGACCTTTGGCCGGCCCGAGCTGGCGGAGTTCGTCCTTGCGCCGGGCCTTGGCGTGTCCGAGAGCGAGCTTCTGGCCCTGGCCGCCGGGGCCGAGAGCCGCTCCGAGCACCCCCTGGCCCAGGCCGTGCTGGCCGAGGCGCACGTCCGCGGCCTGTTCGTGCCCGTGCCGGAGTCCTTCAACTCCCTGCCCGGACGCGGCATCGAGGCCGTGGTCTCGGGGCTGACCCTGCGCATCGGCAACGCCGCCTTTGCGGGCGCGGGCTTTGCCCAGGAGGCCCACGGGAACGGGGGCAACCCGCTCTCTGAGGCCGTGGCGCGCCTGTCGGCCCTGGGCATGACGCCCCTGTGCCTGGAGCTGGACGGCCGCCCTGCGGCGGTGCTCGGCGTGGCCGACATGCTCCGGCCCGAGGCCCCGGCGGTGTTGCGGCAGCTCAGGGCCCTGAACATCCGTTCGGTGATGCTCACCGGCGACAACGAACGCACTGCCGCAGCCATTGCGGCCCAGGCGCGCGAGGCCGGCGGCTGGCTCGACGAGGTGCTGGCCGGGGTCATGCCCGAGGGCAAGGCCGCCGAGATCGGGCGGCTCCAGGCGCGCGGGTTCAAGGTGGCCATGGTCGGCGACGGCGTCAACGACGCCCCGGCCCTGGCCTGCGCCGACGTCGGTCTGGCCATGGGCTCGGGCATCGACGCGGCCGTGGAGTCCGGGGACATCGTGCTCATGCGCGAGGGCCTGACCGGGGTGCTCACCGCGCTCTCGCTCTCGCGCGCGGCCATGCGCAACATCCGCCAGAACCTGTTCTGGGCCTTTGCCTTCAACACCATCGGCATCCCGGTGGCGGCGGGGCTTCTGTACGCCTTTGGCGGCCCGACCTTGAACCCCATGCTCGCGGGCACGGCCATGGGCCTGAGTTCCGTCACCGTGGTCGGCAACGCTCTGCGCCTGCGCTTCTTCACCGCATAACCCGGAAAAAAGGAGTCCCCCATGCCGAGCATCACCGTGAAGGGCATGACCTGCAACCACTGCCGCATGTCCGTGACCAAGGCCCTGGAGGCCATCCCCGGCGTCGTGAGCGTCAACGTGGACCTGCTCTCGGGCAAGGCCAGCTTTGAGGAGACCGCGCCCGTGGACCTGGCCGTGGTCAGGAAGGCCATCGAGAAGATCGGCTTCGAGGTAGTGGGGTAGGAGGGCGGGCCCAAACAGGCGCATTGCCCCCTGGCGGAGAAGGGCGTAACTACCCCCTCCGGTCGCCAGGAGGGCCAGCATGGACCATATGCCGGAGCACGAGAAGAGTCTGCGGGACACGCCGTTCCCGCGTTTCGTCTGCGCCCAGACCGCAGACTTCCTGGCCTACAACATGCTCACCGTGGCCGTGGGCTGGCAGGTCTACGACCTGACCCGCAGCCCGCTCAGCCTGGGCCTGGTGGGCCTGGCCCAGTTCCTGCCGCAGTTCCTGCTGACCCTGGTGGTGGGCCATGTGGCCGACCAGCACGAGCGCAGGCGGGTGGTCATGGTCTGCCAGGCCGTGATGTGTGCCGTGGCCGGCCTGCTGGCTGCCGGGAGCTTCACCGATGGCCTCACCGAGGGCCTGGTGCTGGCCTGCGCCTGCGTCCTGGGTGCGGCCAGGGCCTTTGTGCACCCCACCATGTCGGCGCTGCTGCCCACCCTGGTGGAGCCGCGCCTGCTGCCGCGCGGCCTGGCCCTGAGCGCCTCGGCGCGCCAGACAGGGGTCATCCTCGGCCCGGCCCTGGGCGGCGCGCTTTACGCCGCCGGGGCGGGCATCGTGTACACCGCCTGCGCCCTGGCCTTTGTCCTGTCCGTCACGGCCCTCTCCGGCATCCGGCCCCCCCTGCGCACCACCCCCCGCGAGCCCGCGACCCTGCGCTCCGTGCTCGGCGGCATCGTCTACATCCGCAGCCGGCCGGAGCTCCTGGGGGCCATCTCGCTGGACCTCTTTTCCGTGCTGCTGGGCGGGGCCACGGCCCTGCTTCCGGTCTTTGCCCGCGACATCCTGGACACCGGCCCCCTGGGCCTGGGGGTTTTGCGGGCCGCGCCCGCCGTGGGCGCGCTGGGCATGTCCCTGGTTCTGGCGCGCTTCCCCATGCGCCGCGGCGTGGGCCGCAAGATGTTCGCGGCCGTGGCCGCCTTTGGCCTGGCCACCGTGGTCTTCGGCCTCTCGCGCTCCTTCCCGCTGTCGCTGGCCGCCCTGGCCGTGCTGGGCGCAGGGGACATGGTCAGCGTGGTGGTGCGCTCGTCCCTGGTGCAGTTGGAGACGCCGGACGCCATGCGCGGCCGGGTCAGCGCCGTGAACTCGGTCTTCATCGGCACGTCGAACCAGCTGGGCGAGTTCGAGTCCGGGGTCACGGCGGCCTGGTTCGGAACGGTGCCCGCAGTTGTGCTGGGCGGGGTCTGCACCCTGGTGGTGGTGGGCCTGTGGATGCGCCTGTTCCCGGCGCTCCTGCGGCGCGAGCGGCTGGTGGCCGGGGGCTGAGGGGGCTGAGGCGGACCCCAGCGCAGCCCTAGCTCAGCTGGTCGCGCACCAGGCGGAAGAGCTCCTGCAGCTCCGCCGGGCTGGCCTCTGTGGTGCTTGAGCCGGACGTGGTGCGCAGGCGCCGGATGAGTCCCACGAGGTTGCCGCGCGGGGTGGTGGTGCGTTCGAACAACAGCTCGCGCGTCAGGGCCGGGCCAAGGGCGACCTCGCAGGTCCAGGTCTCCGGGCCGTCCTCGAACCAGACCGCTGGCGCGCCGTCCTGGGGCGTCAGCACCTCCAGCAGCCGGGCCACGGACTGGCCGCCGGGCAGGCCCAGGAACTCGCCCCGGTCCGAGCGGATGACCGCAGGCAGGTCCAGGAAGGCCGGTTCCGGCTCTGCGGGCGCGCCAAAGAGCGGCTCGGGCCTGGGTTCGCGGCCAAGGGCGTAGGACGCCACTGCCCCGGCCTGGCCGTGCACGGTGACGATCTTGCGCGCCGTGACCATCGTTGGCCCGGCGGACGCTTCGGGCTGTGCGGGCTCTGGTTGCGACGGCTCTGGCTGTGATTGGAACGGCTGGTGGGGCTCGAGCGGGGGTGGCGCTGGCTGTGATGCCGACGGTGCCGGTGCGGCCGAGCGCGAGGCGCGCAGCTCCTGGATCAGCTCGGCCACCAGGGCCTTGGACGCGGCCTCCATGGTGGCCAGGTTGCGCACCTCGGCCTCCAGCTGCTCCATGCGCTCTCGCGCCAGCTCCTGGGACCGGGCCAGGGCCTCCAGCCGGGCGCCCAGGCCGGGCACAGAAGGGTTTTTCGGCATCGATATTTCTGTTATCGATAAGCGTCGATTATGTGGATATTCTTTAAATTCAGTACGTAAAAGCTGCGTTGCTTGTGTTATCGTCAAGCCATCAGCAAAGAGGTCGCGGATGCGGCGGCAGACCTCCAGCGACTCCTGGTGCAGGCGCACGGGTTTACCCTCCCGGGCCACCGGCAGAAAGCCAGGGAACTTAGTCCGGTAGCTTTTTACGGTGGTTTCCGAGACGCCGAGAAATCCGGCCAGGTCCCGGTGCGTGTATGTCTGCGTGACCATGCCCACCCCTTTGAGCGCCAACCTGCAGCGGCCAGGCCGCAGCGCATCGGCGCTTGCCGACGACAGCCGCCAGCGCCCGTGCACAAGCAATCGTCGCTTACCGATAGCGCGGACGGGTCTGCTGGTCAAGGGGCGCGGCAGCCTGCCCCGGCTCGCCCGCGAGCACACGTCCCGGCCAATGATGTGCACGCATTTTCCCTTGGCGGGGGGAGGACATTCGGGCTATAGGTCCCGAAATGTCGATGCACGGTCCCACCTCTCTGCCATCCCCGCCGCACTCGGCGGGCCATGGACCGGCCTCGGCGCCAGGCCGCCCCGCGCCGCCGCCGCCCAAAGCGGAGACGTCGGCTGCGCGCGGTTCCCAAGGAGCTGGACCACACGTGACCTCTGCGCCCAGCAGGCCGGGCAACACAGCGCCCAAGGCCCGCAAATCGTCCCCGGCGGTCTGGACCGCACCGCCTCCCGGCCTCGTCACGGCTCTGCTGGCCGCGCTCGTCCTGCTGCTGCCGCTCAGCGCCTGCGTGCCCGCAACGGTGTCCGCCATGCGCTCGCCCGTTCAGCACAATCCCGTGGACGCGCCCGACCCCATCCTGGCCCAGAACAGCGGGCTTCTGGCCGAACAGCATCTGCCCGAGTCCGAGCAGGCCCCGGTGGCCGCACCGCCCATGCCCAGCCTCGCGCCCGGCCCCGTGGCCGTCCGGCCCGCGCCCTTTCGCCTCAAGGCCCTGGCCGAGGCGCCGCCCAAGGCCTCGGACATCCCCGAGTTCCCCTCCCTGGACGACCTCGAGGTGGAGGCCCGCCTGGAGCGCCTGTCCAAGCTGCCGCCGTCCCTGGGCCTGGACATCGTGCGCACCGGCCTGACCCAGAAGGGCCGCCGCTACCGCTGGGGCGGCGCCATCCCGAGCACCGGCTTCGACTGCTCCGGCTTCACCCAGTGGACCTTCCAGCAGCACGACATCAACATCCCGCGCACCGCCAGGGAGCAGTTCGGCGTCGGCGTGCGCATCAACCGGCACGAACTGCGCGCCGGAGACCTCGTCTTCTACAAGATCAACCGGCGCGGGCGCTGGCACGTGGGCATCTACATGGACGACGGGATCTTCGTGCACAGCCCCAGGCGCGGCCGCAGCATCTCCGAGGCCAGCATGGACGCCTCCTACTGGTCCAAGCGCTACATGGGCGCGCGCCGCTATGTGCGCTGATCCGCGCCCGAATACGCCCTCCGCCTCGCTCTACATCCACGTCCCCTTCTGCCGCTCCAAGTGCGGCTACTGCGCGTTTTTCTCCGAGCCCCTGCGCGAAGGCGCGCTCGAGGCCTACCTGCCGCTGCTCCTGGACGAGATCGCCCTCTGGGGCGAACGCCTGGGACGCCTCAACGTGCCCACCGTGTTCTTTGGCGGCGGCACCCCGAGCCTGCTTTCGCCAGAGCACCTCGAGCGCATCATGGCCGCCCTGCGCAAGCACTTCGACCTCGCCCCGGACGCCGAGATCAGCATGGAGGCCAACCCCGAGTCCGCAAGCGCCGAGGTCCTGCGAACCGCGCGCGCCCTGGGCGTCAACCGCCTGAGCCTGGGCGTGCAGAGCTTCCGCGAGGAGGAGCTCTCCCTGCTCGGACGGCCGCACACCGCCCGGCAAGCCCTGGAAGCCTTCACCCGCGCCAAGAACGCCGGGTTCGCCAACGTCGGCCTGGACCTCATCTGGGGACTGCCCGGACAGCGCGAAGGTCAGTGGCTCGAAAGCCTGCGCCGCGCCGTGGAGCTGGGCCCCGAGCACCTGTCCTGCTACGGCCTGACCCTTGAACCCGGAACGCCTCTGGCCGAGAGCCTGGCCGAGGCCCCCCCCGAAAGCCCCGGCGACCAGCGCAGCCTGCCCCCGGAGCGCGAACTGGCGCACATGTACGTGCACACCGGGGAATTGCTCGAAGATGCCGGCTACATGCAGTACGAAATCTCCAACTACGCGCGCCTGGGCCACTCCTGCCGACACAACCTGGCCTGCTGGGAAGGACGCGACTACCTCGGCCTCGGGCCCGCCGCTGCTTCCACCCTCGGCCCGCTGCGCTGGACCAACCCCGAAGACCTGCGCTCCTGGGCCGAACTCGTGCGCACCCGCCAGATCGGCCTGGGCGACCGGGGGGGGCGCGAAACCTTGAGCCCCGAAACCCGCGCCCAGGAACGGCTCATGCTCGCCCTGCGCACCACCAAAGGGCTCGACCTGGCCGAATACCGCGCCCTCTCCGGCCTGAACCTGCTCACCCGACACCAAAAGCTCATCCAGGCCCTGCGCCAAAAAGAACTCGTGCGTCTGCACCAGGGCCGGCTGCGGCTCACCCGCACCGGCATGCTCGTCTCCAGCAGCATCATCCGCGCCCTGGGCTTCGAGTAGCCACCTGCGGCCGTAGTCTTGGCAAGAGCCTCCGGCGGCCGGGTGGCCTGAGGCCCCCCGGTCCCCCCCCATTGGCCCCGGCCTGGGCGGCCTGGGCAGAGGCGCTGGCTTGGCCCTGGCAATGCGCGCGGGTTTTTGAGCGAAGACGCTCAAAAACCCGCGCGCGGTTGGCCCCCCTTCCGGGGGAGGAGCGTCGGCAGAAGGGCGGAATGTTTTGGTGCGTGCTGCCGGGGTGGCAAGAAGTGTTTAGGCCTCTTCAGCCATTCCTCCCTCATGACTTCCCCTGACCCACACAAGCCGAAAGGGCTGTTTCAGGTTCCTCCTGAAACAGCCCTTTCGGCGCAATGGGGGGGTCTGGGGGGCCTCAGGCCCCACAGCCGCCGGAGGCTATTCCCGGTGCTAGGCCTTGGGCAGGCGCAGGGCCAGGGTGGTGGAGTCCGGGCTGGTGCTGACGTCCAGGCTGCCTTTGAAGGTGCTGGCGATGAGTTTGGCGGCGTAGCGTGCGCGTGCCAGGCCGTCGCCGGGGTCCTTGCCCACGGGCTTGTCGAAGAACCGGGCCTGTTCGTCCGGGGTCAGGGTACCGGGCCGGGTGATGTCCAGGCACAGGAGCCTGGCCTTTTTGTCGAGGTGCAGGGAGGCCTGGACGCTGGACTGCCGGGGCGCGGCTTCGAGCGCGTCGCGCAGCAGGTTCACGGCCAGCGCGTGGGCCGGGATGGGGTCGCCTGGGCCGGGCAGGGTGGTGTTCTGGGGCAGGGGCGAGTGCTCCAGCAGCAGTTCCAGGTCGATGTGTCGGCTGGCGGCGAGCTGGCTGACATCCTTGACGGCGCGGCGCGCCACCACGGCCAGGTCCAGGGTGCGGCCCGGCGGCATGCGGTACAGGCCGCGTTCCATGCGGAAGATGTCCACGGCCATGTTCACGGTGTTCACGATGCGGTAGCCGGAGTCGCGGATGACGGTGAGTTTCTTGGTCTGCTCCGGGGTGCTGGAGGGGTCGTCCAGCAGCTCCTGGGGCAGGTGGATGAAGGCCGTGATGGACTGCCCCAGCTCGTAGCGGGTGATGGCCTCGATCTCGCGCACGAGGTTCTCCATGTCGTGCTCCAGGCTTACGTCGCGGAAATTGAACAGCCGCCCGCCCGTGCCGGCTCCCTCGATGTCTGTTGTCGGGTGCGAGCGGAAGACCAGGGTCTGGCCCGTGGTGCTGGCCAGGGCCAGGCCGTCCTCGGTGCCCGCCGGGTCGGCCAAAAGCTCGCGCACGCGCGCCAGCCAGGCTTCCGGGCGTTGCAGGCGCCTGGCCATAAGCGGCAGCAGCGTTTCCAGCCCGCTTGCGCGGTCGGCCTCGGCGAGGCCGAAGAGTTCCGGGAAGCGCTGGTTCCAGGCTGCCACGCCGCCCTTTGCGTCCACAGCGGCCACGGCGTCCTCGGTCAGGGCCAGGTGCGTGGACAGCAGGCTGGTGCAGGCGTCGAGCGCGGCGGTGGCGGTCTGGCCCTGCCGGGTGGCCTTGTCCAGGCTGTTTCCGGTTTCGATGAGGCGCGCGGCCAGGCTGTCGCGTTCGGCTGCCAGGCCTTTTGCGCTGTTTTTGTTCACATCCAGGGCGCCTTCGGCGGCGGCGAGCTGCTGCCGCAGGTCGGCCAGCTCGGCGGAGAGCCGTTTGCGTTCGGCGTTCAGCTTGGCGGTTTGGCTGTCGCGTTCAGCCTGGGAGGACTGGGTCAGCCCGGCCAGTTCGGAGCTCAGCCGCTCGCGTTCGGCCTCTGCGGCCTGGGCCTGGTTGACGAGTTCCTTCTTGGCGGCGCCCAGCTTGACCAGGAGCTCCTGGGTCTCGACAACGGCGCGCGACTGCTCGCGCATGCGCTCGTCCTTGAAGGCGTGCAGGCTCTCCTGCTCGGCCA